>NZ_JANNDR010000168.1:0-17117 GCF_031378165.1 Chamaesiphon sp. OTE_75_metabat_556 | reverse complement strand
CGCGTTTGAGATTGGTTTTCGTCCCCTCACCAAACAGGAACCCATCGGGTAAAACCACCGCAGCGCGTCCCGTATCGGGCTTGAGCAGGTGCATAATCAACGCCATGAACAAATCGGCAGTTTCGCGGGTTTGGTACTTCTTGGGAAAATTGCTTTCGATTCCATCCTCCTCCATCCCCCCAAACGGCGGATTGGTGATGATGATATCCACCCGATCCTTGGTGCCATAATCCCGCAGCGGACGGCTCAGGGTATTATCGTGAAGGATATTGCTCGGTACATCGATGCCGTGGAGCATCACATTCGTCATCGCCAGCATGTGGGGGAGCGGTTTCTTCTCTACCCCATTCAGATTTTCTTGCAGCGTAATTCGATCTTCAGTGGTTTTGAAAAACGGTTTGAGATATTTGATCGTATTCGTCAAAAAGCCGCCCGTACCACAAGCCGGATCGAGTAATTTCTCGCCCAATTTAGGATCGATAATATCCACCATAAACTGCGTCACCGCACGGGGCGTATAATATTCCCCCGCATTCCCCGCCGATTGCAGATCCGCGAGAATCTTCTCGTAGATATCATTAAATAAATGTCGATCCGTCGAAGAATTAAAATCGACATCTTTTTCGATACTATTAATCACCTGACGCAACAGCGTCCCCGATTTCATATAGTTGTAAGCATCCTCAAATACCGTGCCCACAACCTTCCCCTGCGGCGACACTCCCGCCGCCGTCGCCAAAGTTTTCAGCACTGGAAACAGATGAAATCAATCAATTCCTCACCCGTAATTCCTTCCGCATCCTTCGCCCAATTCGTCCACCGAAACCGACTCGACAACGGCGATTTATATCCAGGAATCGTCAATTCCCATTCCTGCTCCTTATCATCAAAAATCTTCAGAAACAGCAACCACACAATCTGACTAATGCGTTGAGCGTCACCATCGACACCCACATCCTTCCGCATGATGTCCTGAATGGTCTTAATGAGAGTACCGATCGCCATAAGTCAACGTTATTCCAAGAGCAACCATTCTAATCGACTTTGACCTCGATCGATCCAAAACCCCCCTCCGATCGATATGGCGTGCAAATCCCCTCCTCGGAGGGGTGCCCGCCAGGGCGGGGTGGGTAGATCTACGCCGAAGTCCAACCAATCCCAAACGCAGTAATTCGATCGATCCTACGAAATTAGCTTGGCTGATACAATCGATCGAAAACGGATATTTAGGTGTCAACTCGATCGACAAAAACATTCGGAATTGGCTGGACTTCGGCGGAGATCTACCCACCCCGTCGCTTCGCGCCACCCCTCCCAAGAGGGGATTTACATGCGGCATTGGTTGTTAGGCACTGTACAACGATCGCTTCAGCTCCCTAATCGCCTCCTGATATTGAGCCGCCCCGCCAAAAATCCGCACAATTTCCAGCGGCGTACCAAATTGCGTAAACGGCGCAACCGTCAGCACCTAGGTTTCCTCAATCTGCCCTACACCTGCATCCGCATACTTATCCAGCAAGGCTTCCAACACCCGTTGGGCTAGTGCGCCATACTTGGTAAAGTAATCCCGCTTTTTCACCCGCTCCGCCCGTTCCTTGCGCGTCAGGGGTGGCATATCCCAGGCAATATGACAGAGCAAATCGAACGGATCGCAATCTTTACCAATCTCATCAGCTAGAGCTTCAAAAAATATCCCTTCTTTCACCAATTCATCCACGATTGCCTGTTTTTTATCCGCACTACTCCACCGCACCAAAAAATCATCCAGCGATGTGAATTCCTTAGTCAATGTTTTACGAGTATAATCTTTCAGCGATTCGGCGATTAATTTACCGCTCGAATCGTAATATTGCACCCGCTCGGCAATTACTTTTACTTCGACATTTGCCACCACATAGCGACGTACACCCACCTCTTCAACATCAATAGGATCGTCGCCATCAGTCCATTCAAAGCCCCCCTCCGGTTCTGGATAGATGCCATCGATAAAATCTTCACCCTCTGACAGTTCCGGCGGTACTGGCGAATCATCGGGATGTTTTGGCTCATAAATCTGGACAGGATCGCCATCAAAATCAGAGTCAGCGAATAGTTCGGTCGCTTTTTTAAAGTCGATAATTGTAAAATAAAACTTACCGTAATCTTCCTTAATTCGTGTCCCCCGCCCGATAATTTGTTTAAATTCTGTCATCGATTGAATCCGCTGATCCAGCACGATTAATTTACAAGTTTGAGCATCGACACGCGTAGTCATCAGTTTAGAAGTCGTTGCAATCACCGGATATTTAGATTCAGGAAAAATAAAGTTATCAAGTTCCGCTTTCCCCTCCTCATTGTCCCCCGTAATTCGCATCACATATCGCGAATTATCCGCCGCAAGATCGGCATTCTCATTCACCAATGCTTGTCGCATTCGCTCCGCATGGTCGATATTTTCACAAAAGACGATCGTTTTATCAAAACGGTTGGTTGCTTTGAGGAAATCACTCACTTTCTTTGCGACCAATTGAGTGCGCGGATCTAACACCAACTTCTTATCAAAATCTCGCTGATTATAAATCCGATCTTCGATCTCATTCCCGTATTTATCCCTCTCCCCCGCTGCTGGTCGCCACCCTTCCAAATCTCGATCGATATCGATTCTCACTACCTTATACGGCGCAAGAAAACCATCATCAATCCCCTGTCTGAGCGAATATGTATAAATCGGTTCGCCAAAATAATCGATATTAGAAACTTCCTTTGTTTCCTTGGGAGTCGCGGTTAATCCCACCTGAGTCGCCGCTGAAAAATAGTCTAGTATCTGCCGCCAAGCCGAATCCGCCGCCGCACTCCCACGATGACATTCATCAATTACAATCAGGTCAAAGAAATCAGGACTAAATTGTTTATAAATCTTCTGTTCCTCTTCATTCCCCGTCACTGCCTGATACAGCGACAGATAGATTTCATAAGATTTATCCGCCTGTCGCTGTTCGATCTTAGTCATCGCCGAACCAAACGGTTTAAAGTCATTAGTCCTCGTTTGATCGACTAAGATATTGCGATCGGCTAAAAATAAAATCCGTTTCTTCGCCTTCGATTTCCACAGCCGCCAGATAATCTGAAAGGCGGTAAAAGTCTTACCCGTACCCGTCGCCATTACCAGCAAGATTCGATTCTGTTCTTTAGCAATAGCTTCGATGGTTTTATCGATCGCCAATAACTGATAATAACGTGGAGTCTTATTACTCCCATCGCTATAATAATCCTGAGTAACTAACTGCTGCTGCGGTGCAGATAGCCCCCGATGTACGCACCACCTCCGATAAAGTTTCTGGCGATGGAAACTCATCTAAGCCGATTTCTCGCTCGATAATTCCATCCGTAGCAATCTTGTTATGAAACAAGAAGCGATCACCATTCGAGCTAAACACAAACGGCACTTGCAGCAGTTCACCATAACCCAAACCCTGCTGCATTCCATCGCTGACAGAATGCTTATTATCCTTCGCTTCAATTATCGCGATCGGCAGATTAGGCTTATAAAACAGCACATAGTCCGCCCACTTATTTTTCGCGCGGGCGTGCAACTTCCCTCGCACCAAAATCCGCCCATCAGTGAGCGAAAATTCTTCCCGAATCTGCGTCAAAATATCCCAACCCGATCGAACCAACGCTGGGGTAATGTACTTAGTACAGATATCCCGTTCAGAAAGCTGCTTCATATCCATACTTGCGGCTTCCTTCCCATAGTCAATAACAACAAGTTATGAACGGCGAAACGATAATTAAAAACCCCCAGTCAGACTGGAGGTTTTTGATGTAGAGGCAGCACCCAGATTTGAACTGGGGGATGGAGGTTTTGCAGACCTCTGCCTTACCACTTGGCTATGCTGCCACACACAGATTGATAGTATACCAAATTCCCGTGGGAATGCAAATAGGCGATCGAGGCGATCGCGGGCAACCACAGAGAGCTACCCGCAAAAGCGCGGTCAAAATTACATTTCAGCAGCAGCCCGCTCGATCAGGCGTCTTGCCAGGGTTTGTGTACCAGTATGCGTGTAGTAATTGGTACTCACATCGAGGAACGCGCCGAGATAATCGAGTTTATCATCGCTAATTTCGACAAAGTTGCGGAGATTGCCAACAACACTTTCTGGTGTCAAGCCGCGCGAGCTGACGAAATCACTCATCCAGCCGCTGACGTTGCCAAAACTTTCGGTGATAAAGCCTAATTGTCCGCCCGTATCGCCGCCAGGAATTTGATCTTTGATACCCTTGAAGGTTTGATTGTTTTCTAGCTCATTGGGAGCCATACCGCCCATTTTATCCATCACCATGCCGATGAAATCTGGCCCCAAGGGAATCAAGCCGTCAAAACAGACTAATGCTGCCATCCGCATCAGTGATTCGCCACCATAATCGCCCAGAGCGGCCAGGAAGTCACCGATGCTATCGCCAGGAATGCCATTGATCTGACAAAAGGCGACGATTTCAGCTACTAGTTTGACACTGAGATCGATCGTCTGAGCGGTTTCGGCTTTGGGAGTAATATTCCCCAAAAAGCCTAACATCGAGAAGTTTTCGCCAACTTTATTGGCCATAGCAGCAGCACCGAGCAACCGCGAACCAGAGTCTACTGTGTTGTAGAGCCACATGGCAGTTTGATAGCCTTCGCCTTTGTCATTGTACAGAGCGACTGCGCGTTCGCCGATCGCTTGGATATAGTCGGGATCGTCAGTACCAGTGACGACTTTAATCGTATTATCGAAGCCGACGGTATTTTGCCATTGACCGGGAATGACGAAATCCAGGGCATTTAAGGACATGACGGTTAATCCCCCAGTGGGCAACTCGTCTACTAATTCAAAAATTGCTTTACTCACAGATGACTCCTAAATAAATAATGACAATTACAATTCGATCGCATCCGGATAGAGATATTGGTAGAGATGCACCATGCTCATCCGCGCAAATTTAGCTTTGGGGATAACAACAAAAATTCGATTCGATCGATATGTTCGATCGCACACCCATTGGAGCTGGATCGAACTTAGATTTAACAATCGAAACTAGCAAAAATTCTCCAATCGATATATCTAGCCTACTTAAGAGTAGATAGTCCGCCCAGGTTAAACTTTTGCAACCACATCTGACGATCTTCTGCCGTAAAAGACGGATCGCGAGAAGCTACTTTGACTTGGAACCGATTATTAACTAATACACCAGTGCTTTTGAGTGCGGGTTCGTCTAGCAGTGGATAATTATTGAGTTTGCTAGTACTCTTTTCATATTTTTTGGCGGCAGCAGGCAGGCTACTGGTGTCACTGATCGATAGTACGGCGACATTTTTACCGGCCTTGTTCAATTTGGCTTCGGCAAAGCCCTTCTTCTCTTGGGAGAAGACGCGGGCGTAGCCGTTAGCACCTTGCGGGAAAAATTTGTTAAAATCGCCACCAGCTTCCGCGTTTTTAGCGATTGCAGCAGGGGCGTTGCGGCCTGTCGTGTCTTTTTGAGTTTGGGCATACTTGGATGGTTCTTTACTCGAACACCCTGTGACGAGTAAAACCACTGATAATACGATCGGCATTAATGCCTTACGCCAATTAGAAACAATCATACATGCTCCAATTCATAGGGTTGAATATTCTTATTGTTACCTATGGCTGAGAAGTTTGTGGCAGGAAAACCGATCCCGGATCTGGCGGGAATGGGTAGTAATTGGGGTATTAGTTAGTGAGAGTTTAATCAATTTTGCCTAGAGCCAGCTTGAATCAATCGGTCGTGAGCGGACAGAGATCCTGCTTTATTCGTATAATTCGATCGAGTTATCTTGTTTACTATTCTTAAAAATTATGGATATTTTTCCGGCGATCGATCTATTAGATGGCAAGTGCGTGCGACTGTATCAGGGCGATTATGACAAGTCGCAGGTATTTAACGATCGTCCGGCAGAGATGGCTCGCTCGTGGCTGGAACAGGGGGCGACTAAACTGCATTTAGTAGACTTAGATGGTGCCAAAGCCGGACATCCAGTCAATTTAGAGGCGATCGCTAGTATTGTCGAAATGGTGAAAACAACTGCCACCCAACCGATTCAAATTCAGGTGGGTGGAGGACTAAGAACTGAAGCGAGTGTTTGCCAGTTATTAACTTTGGGAGTCGATCGAGTAATTTTAGGGACGGTAGCTGTCGAACAGCCACAATTAGTCCAAGATTTGTGCCAGAAATATCCGCGCCAAATCGTCGTCGGCATCGATGCTCGCGATGGCAAAGTTGCCACCAAGGGCTGGGTGGAGACTTCAACTGTAACAGCGACCGATCTGGCCAAACGAATGGCACAAATGGGCGCGGCAGCGATTATTTATACCGACATTCACCGTGATGGCACGCTGACGGGGCCAAATATCCCGGCATTGAGAGAATTAGCGAGCGGGATCGAAATCCCGGTCATTGCTTCTGGGGGGGTAAGTTCCTTACAGGACTTACTCAGCTTGCTGTCTTTGGGCACGATCGGTGTCACGGGCGCGATTGTCGGTCGCGCGCTGTACACTGGCGAAGTGAAACTCACCGAAGCAATTCGCGCCGTCGGGGATGGCCGTTGGCAAGATGTACCCCCAGACTTGGGTGCAACTAATTTTGCTTAGAGTTGGAGATGACTCGGTGAAGTAAGACTACCAATTCAGTTACCTGTTGACGGCTGAAGTTTTGCAAGATCCCTTGGGCGGCACCGCGAACATCGACCGGAATCGTAATTTGGGCTGCTGGTGTGCTAGCAGCTACAGGGGTAGCTGGAGCCACTGGAGCCACAGTAGAGATCGCTTGCTGGAGCGGCGTGGAAGTGATAATGTCACGATCGCGAGCGGCTGAGAGTAAATCTCCAGCTTGTTTTAATTCGCGAATGACTAGCGGTGCGACGGCATTATAAGTGTTGTGGGGATTAGCGATCGCTTGAGCGGTAGCTTGGACTAGAGCTTGCCAGTTGGCGGCATTTGCTCCGACCTTGGCCAAAGATTGAGCGATACCGACTAATTGTTGGCGACTAGTCGGACTATCGCCTTGTTTGAATAAGACCAACATTTGTTGGAGCGCAGTCGTGACGGTAGCCACGATATCGATTGGCGGTGCCATCACAGCAGTACCACCACCAATAGCCGCAGCGGCAATCGGAGCTTCGCGGCTGATTGTATCTTGGGTGTTGGAATTGAGCATTTCTTCGAGATACTCTTGCAACGCCACAAAGTTAGCAGCCGAGCCAGATAGGATCTCAGCGACAAATTCAGGACGCAAACTCATTGTTGGCGAAGTTGCGAGTTCTTCTACCAAGGCTTTGAGCGCGTCATAACCTTTGAGAAATAGCGTTTCCAATTTCTGGTCGATCGGCACGGGATGATCCCGTAAGATCTTAAAGCAATCTTCTAACTTGTGAGCGGTGGCTTGAATCCCTTCAAACCCCAGCATCGCTGCACCACCTTTAATCGAGTGGGCGGCTCGAAACATTTCATTGACACGTTCGGCATCTGAGATCACTTCGGCCAGGTCTAATAACCCTTGTTCTACTGTCTCTAGATGTTCCTGTGCTTCTTCAATGAAGTAGTGAATAATTTGCTGCTTGTTATCGTCCATTTTCCTGTTCCTAAACAGATATTTTTTATATCTCAATCCAAGTGCGAGTTAACATCAACTATTTGATTATTAGTTGAAAGATCGCCCGACTTAATGTAGTTGAATCTCATTGGCAGAGCTGCTGGACAATAGCATCGCTATTGCCATCGATCTGCTGTGCTATGAAGCAGTACCTCTCAAAGATAAACGTAAGCTGTCAACCGCAGGCGCAGATTGAAGCACACATCATAGTTTTAATAGATAACGATCTGGATAAAATCACAAATAACGAGCGATTACGCCATGCAATGGCAGCGATCGGCTCTATTCTATGTTACCCAAATCGATCGTTAGATATATCAACTAGGAAATTTACTAAATATTAGTGGTTTTAATTCCTGAGTTGAATCTGAAGATCGTTAACATCACCTTTGCTGGTGAAAATTCACTCAAATCATATGTTAAGTCCGTAAGATATGAAGATTTGCTGCTCCGCACCCGATCGATCGGATCGAGACAATTGCTGCTGGACAGTGATGCTCCTGCTGACGACACGTTGCCGCTCGGCCAAGCTTCTACTGTCAAAAGACATCCTGAATCTAAAATTAGCATTCCCACAAATACTCAAAAACGATCGGATCGCCACTGTGATGACGTCGGAGTTGTCTTTTCGATCGCCGATCTGCTCAGCAGAGGCTGTGCCAACGAGGAAGCGTAAAGTATAATGTGATAAAGAGATCCAAAGCCCGATCGTCTTTTTTCCTCATCCCGCATGGGCCGCTCACCCGATGCGCTTCTGACATGAACTTTGCTCTTCAATACCCCATTTTCGGTCCAGAGATTCAGTGTCCCCATTGTCGGCAAACCATCTCCGCCTTGACACTCACCGATACATATTTATGCTCTCGACATGGGGCTTTTGAAGCCGATCCGCACACTAGTGAACTGGTGCATCTGCAATCTAGCCGCCATTGGTGTCTGTGGGAGGGTGAATGGTATCGCCAACATACTCATCCCGACGGCATTCGGTTCGAGATTCACGATGCTTTGGACAAACTCTATACTCAAGGCTACCGTGCTACCAAGGTGATCATTGCCGAACGCTATCGGGACTTAATCGGCAGCTATCTCGTCGGTGAAACTACTGGTAAGGAACATCGCCACCACCAATGGATGGGTGCGACAGATGCCGCCACGACGATGCCACGGCTATTTGGACTACCTGTCGAATTTAGTCCCGAACCCACGACAGTCCCTTGCTGGAAAGTAATCAATTTCGATCTCGAAAAAGAGCCAGGAATTCCCGTTCAGTATCCTTATTTTCGGATGTCTCCGTGAAATTAGTGGATGGTGAATAGTGAATAGTGGATAGTACTTTGAAGAAAGACTTATTTCTTCTAGCTCAAACGATCGACTGTGTTGGTATGCCCACTATCCACTATCCACTATTCACTATCCCCTTCCATGCTTCACCACATCTCGATCCGCACCGCCGATATTCATCGATCGATCGCTTTTTATGAATGCTTGGGGTTTAAAATTAGCGATCGATTTACGACTGGTTATACCCTGGCCTGCTGGATGTCAGGACTCGGCGGTCGGATCGAACTGATCCAAATTCCCGAACCGAAGCCAGCTCCAGATGCTTTTGGCGACGAACATTATGTCGGTTATTATCATCTCTCCTTCGATCTGACCGATGTGGCCGTAAATTTGACGACTTGGCTGGCGGAATTCACCGCAACTTTACAATCGATCGATCTGCCCGCACCAACAGTGTTACTCGCTCCGGCGCAGCAAAGTATTGGGGCTAAAGTCTATGAAGTGGCTTTCATCGCCGATCCCGACCGCCTCCCCTTAGAATTCATCCATCGCAATCGATCGATTTAAATCTCCAATTGTAAACAAGTATTAAGATGTAACGTCAAGACGCTTTGACAGCTTGACAGTCAAAAATTAACCGATTACAGTGGAGGCATACCCGGGTAAAGCAGTTGAGAATCGTATGGAAGACAAGCAAAAGGTCACTTTGTACCTGCCGCAACAACTACATCGTCAGTTGAAGATTCGATCGGCCGTAGACGCTGATTCAATGTCCAACATCGTCGAAAAAGCTGTGGAATTTTATCTCAATCACTCCGAAGTGGTTGACGGGGTGGAATCGTATGGTTCGACGCACCAAATTTATAACTGTCCTGAATGCGAGCATCCGGTCGTGATTAGGGATGGGGAAATGGTTGCTATCGGCCAACAGCCAGGATTGTTAAGCGACGAGCAAGCGATCCAGACGGACAAAGTAGGTGTCTCTCGTCACTCTCACCCGCAGCAAGATCTAGCCGTCGTTGGATAACAGACGTGCGGGCTGAGTCGTCAGGTAAAAACTTCGCGATACTAAGGTAAATCTAGTAGCTAGAGTTAGGGTAGTCACCATCTTTCGAGGATAGATATTCATGCAAGAAGAGCTAAATATTCTAATTCAAGCTCAATATCCCCTTATCTATCTCGTCACCGCCGAGGAGGATCGGGCCGAAAAGGAAGTTGCCAAAATCTCCCAGATGAAGCAACAACCTCGCAAGTTATACGTCTGGACGTTAACTCATGGGATGGTGGAGCACGGACAAGCCCGTACGACCCAGCACAACACGATCTCGCCTGAAGCCGCGATCGAGTGGACGACTCGGCACAAGGAGCCAGCTATTTTTATCTTTAAGGATTTACACCCTTTCAAAGATTCGGCAGCGGTGACGCGGTGGCTACGCGATGCAATCGCGAGTTTCCAGGGCACACAGAAAACGATTATTCTGATGTCCCCCGTCCAACAGGTGCCGATCGAGTTGGAAAAGGAAGTAGTCGTAATTGACTTCGCCATGCCAGATCTGGCCGAACTCGATCGAGTCCTAACTCATCAATTAGATAGTACGCGCCAAAATCGCCTCACCAACGAGGGTCGCGAAAAGCTCCTTAAAGCTTCACTCGGACTCACCAAAGATGAAGCCGAAAAAGTCTACCGCAAAGCCTACGTCAAACGCGGCAAAATTACTGAAGCCGAAGTAGATGTGATCTTGTCGGAGAAGAAGCAACTGATCCGTCGGAATGGGATTCTTGAATTCATCGAAGAAGACGAAACAATCGATTCTGTCGGCGGATTAGATGAACTCAAAGGCTGGCTGGTGCAGCGTTCGGGTGCCTTCACCGAACGAGCGCGATCGTACGGACTACCCCAACCGAAAGGGATGCTGATTCTCGGTGTACCGGGCTGCGGTAAATCCCTGATTGCCAAAACCACGTCTCGACTGTGGGGGCTACCATTGCTCAGACTAGATATGGGTCGAGTGTATGACGGCTCGATGGTGGGACGCTCGGAAGCCAATCTGCGCGGCGCACTCAAGACTGCCGAATCAATCTCGCCAGCAATTCTATTTATCGACGAACTCGATAAAGCGTTTGCCGGAACAGCGGGTTCGGGTGACTCCGATGGTGGTACCTCCAGCCGAATCTTTGGCTCCTTTCTAACCTGGATGCAGGAAAAAACCTCACCGATCTTCGTGATGGCTACTGCCAACCGCGTCGAACGACTACCAGGTGAGTTCTTGCGCAAAGGCCGATTCGATGAAATCTTCTTTGTCGATCTGCCGACTCAATCCGAACGGGAAGCCGTATTTAGTATTCACTTAAGTAAGCGCAAGCGAGATTTAGAACGCTTCGACCTGTCTCAACTAGCCAAAGTTGCTGATGGATTCTCAGGCGCTGAAATAGAACAAGCTTTGATCGCCGCGATGTATGATGCCTTTGCGCAAAACCGAGAGTTTACGCAATTAGATATCATCGCTGCCATTAAAGCTACTCTGCCCCTCTCGCGGACAATGACAGAGCAGGTAACTGCTTTGCGAGATTGGGCAAGACAGCGAGCGCGTCCCGCCGCTGCCTCAGTCGCGGAATATCACCGACTGGAGTTTTAACAAGCTTGCTCCGATTTATTCGGAGTTAAGGTGCTAGTCAATTCGATTGGGGAATACTTAACCTATCGACACTAGCAAGGAGACCAGATTTCGATCGACTGACAAATTCGATCGATGACCGTAACAGTTCAAGTTGTCGTTTCGCCTAACTCACTTTTATTGGAGGAAACCGATATGTCTCACTTTAGCACTCTCCGTACCAAAATCACCGACGCTGAAATCCTCAAAACTTCTTTGCGCGATCTCGGTATTAATGTCAAGACTGAAACCGACTTGCGGGGCTACCAAGGTCAGCGCGTGCGGGCTGATATCGTCGCCATCTTAGAAGGCGAGTACGACCTCGGTTGGTCTCGCAATGCTGATGGTTCTTTTGACCTTATTGCCGACCTTTGGGGCGTTGCCAAAAAGCACAACCAAACTGAGTTAATTAACTCGATCAACCAAAAGTACGCGGTCAATAAAACTTTATCTGAAGTTCAACAACGTGGTGGTTTACAAAACGCCAATGTTACTTTGGTTCTTCAATAGTAACTGTTTCATTGATTCCCAAACTAAAGGGGTCGATCTTTAATCAGATCGACCCCTTTTTATCCTTTGCTAGGGCGGGCGGGTTCGTAGTTATTTTGGTTTTTTCCGTAGCTAATTGCATAAACCCGCCCCTTGTATCTTAGAGGAACAGACAAACGATCGATTTGGTAAGGCATTCGCCAACACCAGGCGATCAAAACAAACCAAGTAGCGGAGGCAAGGTAAAGAAATCAGAACAGGTAGTTTAGATCGATCGCCCCACCAATATCTTTCAAATCGTTTTTATTGATCGAGACCGTGGGACTCTTAGTCTATAGATGTATTAAGATCGATCGAGATGACACCAGAAGAATTAGCAACAGTAATTGAGCAAGCCAAAAAAGATCGATCGACTAGATCGTAATTTAATATCGCGATTATAAGTCTCGATGGGTAAATGGTTTGGCATTCTCGCCTGTATAGGTAGCCGCGATATGTCCGTTGCCGCTGAGTTGATATTTATAAGTCACCAAGCCTTCTAAGCCGACTGGCCCGCGTGGGGGCATCTTTTGGGTACTGATCCCGACTTCTGCCCCAAAGCCATAGCGGAAACCATCGGAAAAGCGGGTCGAACAATTGTGAAAAACATTCGCCGCATCGACTTGATCGATAAATACCTTCGCACTAGTCAGGTTGTCCGTGACAATACTATCCGTATGCCGCGAACCGTAGGTATTGATATGGGTAATTGCTGCATCTAGATCGGGGACAATTTGGATGGCGATAATCAGATCGCTATATTCAGTCGCCCAATCAGTCGCAATCGCTAAATCGACAGTCAGATGCAGCTCGTTGCCCAAGATTTGATGTCCGAGTTCGCTGAGTCTGACTTCGACGCTATGTGCTTGCAATCGATCGATGATTATTGGTAAAAACTTACTGGCGATCGATCGATGGATTAAGAGAGTTTCGATCGCATTACAGGCTGCGGGATATTGAGTTTTAGAATCAATGGTAATCGCAATTGCTTTGTCAAAATCCGCCTCACGATCGATATAAAGATGACAAATCCCGTCGGCATGTCCCAATACGGGAATGCGGGTATTGTCCTGGACATATTTGACAAATTCATTAGAACCACGCGGGATAATCAGATCGATCTCGCGATCCAATTTCAGAAGTTCGTTAGTCTCCGCACGAGTAGTCAAGAGCTGAATCACATCGGGATTGACTTGCGACTGCGCCAATCCGATCTTAATTGCTTTAACTAATGCCGTGCAAGAGGCGATCGCTTCTTTGCCACCTTTGAGAATCACCCCATTACCCGATTTGATTGCCAAACTAGCAATCTGGATCACCGCATCGGGACGCGCCTCGAAGATTACGCCTAAGACGCCTACCGGACAGCTCACGCGCTGCATAATTAATCCAGTATCGATTTCGCGGTGAATCTGCATTTGACCGACTGGATCGGCTAATTTAGCCACATCGAGCACGCCGATGATCGCGCCGTTGAGTTTGGTAGCATCTAGTTTCAAGCGGGCATATAAAGCTGGGGCAATTTCGCCCTCTGCTGCTTGGCAATCGGTGACGTTAGCAGCAACGATTTCGGCGGCGTGGTCTTCTAAAGATTTAGCGATTGCTTCAATGGCAGCATTTTTAGCTGCCGTTGGCAGATTGGCTAAATGTTGGGCAGCTAGTCGAGTTGTTTGGGCGATTTCGGTCAGCATACTTTTTAGACTTGAGGGATTAGGCTGTAGGCTCTAGGCTTGAGCGATCTGTTTAGATGGTGGATACTGCCGACCAAACAGGTTTTTGTTAATCCCGTTCTTTAAAACTGTAGCTGAAGGTTAGGCAATATCTAGGATCTGAGCACAATAACTACTTGCGCCGTTTTTGGAGTTCGCGGTAGACATCGCGAATACTGACGTGGTGGTGCGCGAGAGCGACAAGGGTATGGTAAAACAAATCGGCGGCTTCGCCAGCAATTTCCTGAGGTCGATCGTCTTTACAGGCCATCACGACTTCGACTGCTTCTTCGCCGATTTTCTTGAGAATTTTGTTGTCGCCACCAGCAAATAGAGTTTGGGTGTAGGAACCCTCGCGGGGATGGTCGCGGCGATCGCAAATGGTCTGATATAAATCTGAGAGGGTATCGGCGGGTGGTGCGACTGTGGTCGCCGCAATTTGGTGGAAGCAACTCCGCTCGCCCGTATGACAAGCAATGTCGCCAATTTGCTCGACGGAGACGAGCAGGGCATCGCTATCGCAGTCATAGCGAAGATCTCTGACATGTTGGATGTGGCCGCTGGTGGCTCCTTTGTGCCAAAATTCCTGGCGGGAACGACTCCAGAACCAAGTTTCACCAGTAGCCAGCGTCTTTTGCAGCGACTCGCGATTCATCCAGGCCATCATCAGCACCGTACCATCCAGGTAATCTTGAACGATCGCGGGTACTAGACCCCGATCGTCATATTTAATCCGATCGATCGGAATAGCTTGATGTAGACTGCTAGATTCATCAACGGACATGAGTTTGAAGCTCGCAAAATAGTAAGACTGGGCGATCGATAATCTGCCTGAGGGTATTTTACCATTCAGAAGTCTGCCCATCGCGACTAGTCCAGCATCGCGATCGTCACCACCGTTAGATCCCGATTTTGTCATGCCCTCAAACGCAACAAGTCACGATCGTCCCGTTTGACTAGAGCGGTCGGCGACTAACCACTTACACCGATTTGACTTCTTCGAGGGCAATTTCTTGCATCTTCCCAGCAAAATCATTGTCTGGAGTCAGGAACAACATGCAGTGACATTCCTTGCGTTCGCGCATCGGCACGCACGGGCAGTTCCAAAAAGCAGCTTTCACTTCGGCTTCTTTGTCCTCATAGTGGCGACAAGGGCACAGCGGCGAACCTAACTCTTCCTTGTTTTTTGCCAAGCCCTTAATCACGACAGCAGTTACCGAAAGATCGACACAGAAATAAGTATCAGTGTTTTTAGCATAGGTTTCGGAGAAATGCCTCATCGCTTCGAGTGTTTTATCGCTAGGTTCGCTCGGTTTATCGCTGCTGTCCTTGGTTGCTGCTGGATTCATAACCATCAAGTTAATGAGTAAGTGATTAGTTGTTCTAGCATTTTACCGAAAAAGTTGTCATCTGGCGATTGATTGTTGAAGTTGCGGCAAGGGCGATCGAGTACCGATCCACCACTTAGATCTGAATTGTTTGCATTAGTGTAGTCTAAACAACCATTGTAACTTTCAAACCAAGAGAATTTCCATGATCTTAAATATTCAAAAAGTAAATCACAATCGCTAGAAAATGTCTTCTTCGTTACTGTTGTTTGCCAACCTAAACCTTCATAATAGCACATAGATCGCAGGCAGAATATCTGTCGATCGACTGATGCAATTGTTAGGTATTGACAATATCATACGCACATTAGCTAGATATATAAAAAACTATTATATGCAAATCATCATTCAACTAGATGCTGAAACAGCCCGTCAGCTAGACGAAATTCAAAAGCACACAAATCAAGAGTATACTCTGGTCATCCAGCAAGGGATCGGACTTTACTATCAACAATTACAGCCACATCGACAGTTTTATATGGAAACGAAAAAACACTATGAACTAGTAGGTAGTGCGCCAGCAAATACTAGCGCAAATTAAAGATCGGAAATAAATTAGGTTCGACCCGATCTCCCTAAGTATATAGGGAGGTTTTTGTTGTTGGATCTAGGGCGAACCAGCACGCCAGATTGAGTTAGGATAATAACGGTAAGTATCGATTTTTTAGTCGCGCTCATGAACTCACCGCAACTATCGACAGAGCAGCTATCTGCTTATCTAAAAGTAGCAGCAACAGCAGCATTAGCCGCTGGCGAAGTATTACAAGCTTGTTGGGGAAAAGTGGAATCGATCGTCGAAAAAGGTCGTCCCGGCGATCTAGTAACCGAAGCTGACCAGCAAGCTGAAGCCGTAATTTTAGATATTATCCGCCAACATTTCCCCACCCATTCAATTTTGGCAGAAGAGTCGGGACAATTTGGCGAACTGGAAGCTGAATACCTGTGGGCGATCGATCCCCTCGATGGCACGACGAATTATGCCCACCAGTATCCATTCTCCGCCGCGTCGATCGGGTTATTAATCAATGGCGTACCGACTGTCGGCGCGATCTACGATCCCTTTCATCGCGAACTATTCTGTGGCGCGATCGGTTTAGGCTCAACCTGCAACGATCAGCCGATTCGCGTTTCCAGTGTCGATAAATTAGCTCAAAGCTTACTAGTAACTGGCTTTGCCTACGATCGCCGCGAAACCCCAGATAATAATTATCAAGAATTTTGCTACCTCACCCACATCACCCAAGGCGTCAGACGCGCCGGCGCAGCCTCGATCGATCTAGCCTACGTCGCCTGTGGGCGATTAGATGGCTATTGGGAACGAGGACTATCACCCTGGGATTTAGCCGCAGGCGTGGCGATCGTCGAAGCCGCAGGCGGCATAGTAACAGCATACGATCGCAGTAAATTCGACATTCGATCGGGTCGCATTCTTGCTACCAATAGCAAACTTCATGCCGAACTCAGCCAGGAACTACTGCACGTCGCTAGTATCAAGCCTTGGTCTTGGCTATAGAGGAGCGGGGAGCGGGGAGCGGGGAGCGGGGAGCGGGGAGCGGGGTAGGGAATAGTTGCTGTACCACCGTATGGGAGTTGGGAGAGGAGATGACAAGTTAAGTATTAAATAACTTCAAGTCCGGTAGCCCTCAACGATCGATTACGAGATTGCCAGTATGCTCTCCGCCTTTCGACGGGCAGGGTGGATTAATTGTAACTAGGGCAAAGCTAAAACCCTAGTTTTTAGTCTTCAACCACCCTGAAATAAATTTCGGGCTAATAGCAAAAGTTCACTGAAGTGAACTGAAACATTTTCCTTCTGATGTATGAAACCACCCTGCCTTCGCCTTCCGACGGGGGGTCTGGGGGTTGAACCCCCAGATCTAGGTATTGTGCAATCGCCATTACGACCCCCACCCCGCTTCACACAG
>NZ_JANNDR010000399.1:0-4384 GCF_031378165.1 Chamaesiphon sp. OTE_75_metabat_556 | reverse complement strand
TTCGACACCCTCGCGGAGGGTGATAATAAACGTAGGTAAGGCGGAACTAAAATCCATCGATCGATTACAGGTAAAGGATTAGGCGGCAGTTTTGGCGATCTTTTGAGCTTCCGACTCGATCGATTTAATGAGCTTGGTTACTTCATCTGCGGTCTTCACTGGGGTGGCTGGGGCGACGGCAGTAGGCCATGCTTTGGTAAGATCCGCCAGGGTAGTGCTGATCGTGGTTGCGGCTGCTGAATTATCTTTTTTAAGCTGCGGTTCGATCGCTTTGTAGAGTTGATTTGCATAAACCACAAATCCACGAGAATCTTGATACTCCACGACTTGGGCGATCTTGCCATTGGCAATTGATGCCTTATACTCAGAGTTGGCCGTATCTAATAAGCCATTAATGATTTGGAGCGCGAATTTCGATGAATTGCGCTGGGTGGCTGGCAAGATGTTAATTGCACCATCGACCGATTTCATGGCTGCGGTAAAATCGGTGTTAACTTTAGTACCATCTTTAGCACCTCCTTTGACTAAATCGAGCAGTGCAATCAATGGTGTCTTAAATTCTGGTACCTTGCGTTCTTTTAGTTGATCTTCTACATCAGCATAGATCTCTTCAACTGGGTGTCCGATATGGGGTTCGGCTTGGGCGACCTGTTTGAGATCGAGGAGTTCCTTGGCGACCATTAGATGACCTTTCATCAGTCCCAATTTGGTCATGTAGTCTACATCCCTAGCTTCGCCAGTGAGGACTACCTCTTCGATCGTGACCAGATCTTTGATTTGGTCGTACTGAGCTTGGTCGATGACTTTCTTACTGACTAGCTCTTCGGGCTTGGCATAGGGGCGGCTACCTTGGATTTTATTCGACAGGGCTGGGACTCCCAGTTTGGCTTCTAGCTTGTCCAACTCTGACAAAATTGCGTTATTAATGTTAATTTTTTTACCATGGCCGTCCATTGAGTGTTCGCTTGAGGGCTGACTGCTGCTAGCTGTAGGCGCAGGGGTAACAGCTTCGGGTGTCTTCATACAGGCATTGACGCTAATGAGTAAGACCGCACTAGCTAGCCCGTAGCCCAAATAGGTGAGAAATTTCATTAATGCTTATTTATTACTTATATCAATTCAATTCTGTCTATCTTACTCTTTTTTGAGAATAGTTAGCAATAAATTGCGAAAAATGGCTTAACTTTTTGCTACCACATCAAAAAAGCCCATGCAACCAGACTCGGCGATATTATCCTGATGCGGATGGAACATAAACTTTCCGGGATACTTGAAGCTAAACTCGATAATGTGTCGCTCGGCAGTGCCCATTGTGATGACATCACTTTCGTGGCTGGGAACGAGTGTGCGTCCAGTCGGGTAAACCTGGAACATATTGGCATGAAGATGAAAGGTAGCTACCGGATCGAGTTCGATCGTATTTTGGAGATAGATGCGGATGAGCGCATCTTGCTGGATCGGAATCGGGTGGTGCATATAGTAATTCGGTAAGCCATTAAAAGCATACAACTCGTTTTTACCATCGCTGTCTAGATCGTAGCCGCCCATCATCAACACCATTTCATCAGCAGCAGGGCGGGGCGTAGGTGGATCGACGATCAGCATCCCATACAAACCTTTGCCAATATGTCTGGTCACAGGCTCAATATGGCAGTGGTAGGGATAGATGCCAAATGAGTCAGCATCAAACTCATAAATAAAGACTGCATTATTCTTGATGGGTTTAATGCCATCCATTGCGGCTGGATGGGTACCGTGGAAATGGATCGTATGATAGTGTCCGCCGTGATTGGAAAAAACCACCCGAATCCGATCGCCCTGTGTCGCTCTGAGTGTTGGTCCGGGGACTTGTCCGTTGAAATTCCAGACGATAAAACTGGTGGATTTGTTGAGTTGAACGGTGGCGGAGCCGGCTTCGAGGCGAAACTCTCTGACGGTGCGACCGTTTTCTTGAGTGACAGTCCCATAGTCAAAGTTGCGGAGGTATTTGACGGGGTTAAATCCACTTAGAGCGTCGGCCTCAGTCATTTGTGGCATCGGTGGAGCTTTGAGACTAGATCGATCGTTACGACTGATGAAGTTCAAGCCATAAGCAGTACCGATCGCACCCAAGCCGCCGCCAATCCCCCATTTCATCATTCTTCGCCTCGACCATCGACTGGCTTCATCATTGAGTTGGTTGGGCATTGAAAATATTGTTGAGAATCTATAGCAGCTATTTTAAGCGATCTGATGTCTCGATCGAATACCCTCTCAAAAATCGCTCGATTTTCCAATCAAAACAGCAGCTAGTCGATCTGGAGTTCGACTAGCTGCTGTTTTGACGGTACTTCATCAACCAATCCCAGCCGGGATGTCCGATTTTACGTGAATAATTTGATTGCGATCGTCTACGATGACTACTTTGGGGCGGTGATTTTGAGCCTCAGTATCTAGCAACTGCGCGTAGGTCATGATAATTAGTTTGTCACCTTTAATGCCCAATCTCGCGGCGGCACCATTTAACTCGATCGCGCCGCTCCCTGAAGCTGCGGAGATCGCGTAGGTAATAAATCGTTCGCCATTATTAACATTGACGACATGCACTTGTTCGTAGGGAAGGATGCCGACTGCCAGCAGTAAGGTTTCGTCGATACTGATGCTGCCCATATATTGCAGGTTGGCATCGGTAATCGTACAACTGTGAATTTTGGCTGCCAATAAAGTGCGCTGCATAACTTAGCGATGGGGGATGAGGGATGAAAAGATCGGCACGCGATGGTAGATGGGATGGGGCGACTCAAGGATGGAGATGCAGCACGAATCGATCTGCCATCCTCTGTGTCTTAACCCTGATTCCCGATGCGCTACTTCTTAGCTGCGGCAACGCATTCTTGAACGAGTGGCATCACTGCATCGACATCTTTCCAACCGAGAATTTCAGTTACTTTCTTTTCCAGGTTTTTGTAGGTTTTGAAAAACTCGGAGATTTCATCCAACCGATGTTGGGGAACATCTTTGAGTGATTTGACATTGGCGTAGCGGGGATCTTTGTCAGGAACGCAGAGAATTTTTTCATCGCGATCGCCACCATCGATCATTTCTAGCATACCGATCGGCCGTGCGGCAATCACGCAGCCAGGAAAAGTTGGTTGATCCATCATCACTATCCCGTCCAAAGGATCGCCGTCATTACCGAGGGTATTGGGAATAAAGCCATAGTCGTAGGGATATTGCACGGATGAGGAGAGGACTCGATCGAGTGCCATCGCATTCATGTCTTTATCAAATTCATATTTATTCTTACTCCCAGCAGGGATTTCGATTAAAACGTTAATAATCCCGTATTTAGGTTGCGCGGGAATGAGCGTTAAGTCCAAAATAAAATTCTCCAATTTAAACAGTCTGGGTCGAGTTCGGGCGATCACCCGAACTTGCCTGTCTGCATTTTACTAGGGATTGGGAATTGGATATATAGCTGTTAAGTCCGAATCTTAGGGTTTAACTCATTCGGGTGACACTACTGGCGGCGAAGTGGGTAATGCGCGCACGCTGCTAACTGGCGAATAATGAACGATCGCCGCAACCGGAAGGATCAGCGTAAAAATCGCGATCGCGCTACCCCAGAACTCTCCCCACTTTTTCGGAGGAGGTTCGGTTGTTGATTTGCCAGGTGTGCCACTTGAATCCATTCGATGTACTTATTTAATTCGGCATTGGTGCTAGCTCTCAACTTAGGTTGGGAGACAAATGTTGCACCACTGTTTATATTTTACCCAATAATGACGGCTTAGTTGTTACATAGCTCTCAATTATTCGCATTTATGCTAGTGTTCGCTCGATCAGCTAGCTGGCGATCCCCTAGCTAGCTAATATTTGTGGCGCGATCGCTCAGGTCGAGTCGGGTTGTTTCAGCAGTATTACAAATAAATCGATCGGGGCTTAATTCTGGGTCGGCAACTCGATCTCATCGGCGGACACCACTGTCACTCGATCGCCTACGAGATCGAACCAGCAGGGTAGATAGAGAAAATCGGTGAGATGATGGCGGCTAATTGCTAAACTCGATCGGTAAACTAGCGATATTGTTGGAAATATTTTTATGCCGATCGAGACTTTATTTCCACTAGCAATCTATTATGACGATCTGCCGGATGCGTCCAAACATCAACAAAGTTTACTCGCAGCAGTGCTGCAACTAGAGCACGATGGAGCTGAGCGTCGGAACTACCCAGAAATGGCCTGGACGGGCGATCTCCACGGCGTAGAGCAAATTCATACTAATCCAGCTTTTGCGTGGATTGTCGAGCAGGTAGAGCGGCATACAGCGATTTATTTACTAGAGCTGGGTGTAGATCTAACTTTGGTAGATCTATATATTCAACGCGCTTGGCCGATCGTCTCG
>NZ_JANNDR010000132.1:0-1666 GCF_031378165.1 Chamaesiphon sp. OTE_75_metabat_556 | reverse complement strand
TTCCCGAACTCGGACAGTGAAACGCTCGCACGGCGACGATAGTTGGGGGGTTGCCCCCTGCCAAAATAGCTCGCTGCCAAGCTTAATCTTCTACTTCTTAACTCAAAAGAGGTGATTCCTACTACAGGTTTCACCTCTTTTCAGGTTTTGTGGGCTAATATATGAATTACCTCTACCAAGGGTTTTAGAGATCGTTTATCATACTTAAATTCAGCAACACTTATTGAAACTTATTGAATATCTTCCTATTTCACATCGACTAAACTACAGGTTTGAGGGGACTTAACCAACAATCCATATTCAATCCCTTGAGCGACAGCTTGATAGGATGCTTCGAGGATATTGTCAGATACGCCGATCGTCGTCCAGCGATGTAGTCCATTGCTCGACTCCACCAGTACGCGGGTAACTGCTGATGTGCCTTCGGAACCATCGATAATCCGCACTTTATAGTCGGTTAAATAACATTTTGTTAGTTCGGGGTAAAATCGACTTAATGCTTTGCGTAAGGCGGCATCTAGAGCCGATACGGGGCCATTTCCTTCAGCAACTTCGAGGATATTTTGACCATCGACGGCGATTTTGATAGTTGCGAGGGAATGGTGGTTTTGAGTGGCGATCGCGCAATGCACCTGAAAACCCTGAATCGTAAACAGCGTCGAGGTTTGACCGAGTATTTCGCGCATCAATAATTCAAAACTCGCCTCGGCTCCTTCAAATTGATAGCCTTGATATTCTAGTTCTTTAAGTCTGGCTAAAATTTGGCGAGTGCGCGGATCTTCCTTGGTGAGTGTCAAGCCCATTTCGCTGGCTTTGATGAGGACATTACTCAATCCCGACTGTTCGGAAATCGCAATGCGACGGGCGTTCCCGACGTGGGTAGGATCGATATGTTCGTAGGTAAGGGGATTGCGTTCGACGGCGGAGACGTGGATGCCACCTTTATGGCTGAAGGCGCACTTACCGACAAATGCGGCGTAATCATTGGGCGCGACATTGACGACTTCGCTGACAAATCTACTCACCTGCGTCAAGCGGATGAGATTGGCATCAGTCAAGCAGGAATAGCCGAGCTTGAGTTGCAGATTGGGAATTATCGAGCAGAGATTGGCATTGCCGCAGCGTTCGCCATAACCATTAATCGTCCCCTGCACCATTGTGATGCCACTGGTGACAGCCGCGATCGCATTGGCTACCGCTAGCTCGCAGTCATTGTGTGGGTGGATGCCAAATAAGAGCTGCCGATTGGGATCGACGCGCTCGATGACCTCATTGACAATTTGCGTCAGCTCATGGGGCATTGTCCCGCCATTGGTATCGCAAAATACCAGCCAATCCGCGCCAGCCGCGATCGCAGTTTGCAGTGTTTGGACGGCATATTCTGGATTTGCTTTGTAGCCGTCAAACCAGTGTTCGGCATCATAGATTACCCGCCTACCCTGGGAAATCAAGTACTCGATCGAGTCCCGAATCATCGCCAGATTCTCAGCTAAATCGGTCTTTAAGCCCTCACCAACATGTAAATCCCAAGATTTACCAAAAATCGTCACCCACTTGCTTCCTGCCGCTAGAATCGCCGCTAACATTTTATCTTCCGCTGCCAATCCGCCAGGGCGACGCGTCGAGCAAAAAGCCACGACTTCCGCTTGTATCAACGGCTCTAGCT
>NZ_JANNDR010000131.1:0-10157 GCF_031378165.1 Chamaesiphon sp. OTE_75_metabat_556 | reverse complement strand
ATCCAACTGGGATTTCCAAAACACCATCACCGACATATCCGGTGCCCATCATGTCTGGTATCCAGCGTCCCAAGCTGATGTTGCCACTGCAATTAAGCTTTCTCAGCACCAAAAAACATTTGTTCGCAGTGGCAAACAGGTGGCAAGACAAGATCGAGTAGATGGGTCAAACGGAGTGACGATCGATCTCAGCGAATTAGCGAACATCACCATCAAGCAACACAAGGTGGTAGTAGAGGCCGCCGCGACCTCCAAAGATATC
The DNA here is from genome assembly GCF_031378165.1 of Chamaesiphon sp. OTE_75_metabat_556. Lineage (NCBI taxonomy): Bacteria > Bacillati > Cyanobacteriota > Cyanophyceae > Gomontiellales > Chamaesiphonaceae > Chamaesiphon > Chamaesiphon sp. OTE_75_metabat_556. Next base: position 9,895 of record NZ_JANNDR010000131.1, on the reverse strand, counting down.
GTGGAGCACCTCACCAAAGGCAAATTAGCACTCCCACTTTCTGACGATCCGCTCAAGAGCATTGCCTCAAATGTACTCAATGAGAGCGTCTCATCCCTAACACGTAGCCTAGGGCCACTGCCCAGCTATATTTCGGAAATCAAGGCAGTGCAGCCAGATGGAACACCGATCGCGTTTCAAGCCAGCACAGCAGGATCGTGCTTGGCTCAGTACCAAGCATCCAAAGGTGTCATTACTCAAGTCACATTTGAGGCAGTGCCAGCTCGGAGCCTGTGGATGCAGCGATACTCCTTCCCTTATCCTGGTCGTGACGAGTTTCTTCGCCTCGCCCAAGGCTTATTTCTAGAGTCAGATGTCCCAGCCAATTGCGACCTTGTATTGGATTGCTATGGCGGCTCACACCTCATGCCGATCGTGCAGATCGCTGCGCTCGGAGTTGCAGCAGAGGGAGAATTAGAGCTAACAGAACTTGTCGCCGCAGTTGTCGCCGACCTTCCTGTTGATGCCGTATTTGAAATATTGGCTGGATCCGACGTCCTCAAAGCTATTGCCGACAAGGGTCAAGGCACAGGTCTAGATCCGACCATCGATTCTGAGCGGCTCCACAGCATCGCAGCAGACAATCAGCATCGGGCGGCCTTGATTGTCGAGTATGTTGACTATGTCCATAGCGGAGTAGCCTATCGTGAGAACGGAGCGGGCAAGCTTCACCGAGACCTCCAGATCTTCGCTCGTCTGCAAATCAACCGAGACAATGCTCTTGAACTCTCTGGTTATGCCTACACTCCAAGCCGGATCGAATCCACAACACCGACGATCTTCGCAGCAGCTCCCGCAGCTCGGATCGACACAAGACTCCCCGCCGGTGTTCCGCTCACTCCACCCCTGACGGCACTTGCACCTTCAGGACCCATACCCAATTTTAAAGGTGATGTCTTTGAACCCAAAGATTTGGGCTACCTCAGTCGGGCCAACGTCTACGCAACTACATCATACCCAAAGAAAGATTTGACTCCCTTAATGGTGGCTTACCCACGGGACGTCGAGGACATTATGGCCGCCATCGCGTATGCCCGATCGAAAAACTTGCATATTGTGGCTAGAAGCGGCGGACATCAATACTCCGGTAAGTCTTCGGGAGGCAGCAAAACGATTGTGCTGAGTATGGATGCATTTGGCGACCTCACAGTCTCTGGGAATATCGCCGAGGTCGGCCCAGCGGTGCCACTGACGACGCTCGCGGCTCGATTCAAGGACGAAAAGATCACCATCCCCCACGGTGAGTGCCCGAAGGTGGCCATCGGCGGCCATGCCCAAACTGGAGGCTATGGGCATCTCGTCCGTAACTTTGGCTTAGCCCTTGACTATGTTGAGGCATTCGACATCGTCTTGGCAGATGGCAGTCTTCGGACACTCACTCGTCCAGTACCTGGTTCTGTACCCTCTTCCGATCAAGAAAAGTTCGATCGAGAGATCTTCTGGGGCGTGCTAGGTGGAAACGCTGGTTCGTTTGGCATCGTGACCAACTACACATTCAAATGTATTGAGGATACCGATCGTCCAAATTCCTACGGATATGCTGCAACTAGACAGTATCAAAAGATCCGCTTTAAGAAACTGATGAAGCTGGTTCAGGCAATGTCGCAAGGCGTCGTAGCCGGGACACTACCAGCAGATATTGATTTTATGATGACCGTAGAATCAACAGGCAGAATGCCATTCTTCCCAATATTGTTGGTTGAAGCAGTACACGGAAATCTACCTGTCGTAACCGCAGGTGTGATTGAAAATGAGCTGTTGAAATCAATCGATGAAGCGGCTTCGTTTGAACAAAGTAACTGGGAGGATTTCTTACCCCGCGAATACGGTAATCGATCGCTGTCGGATTTGTCAGATTCGTTCGTGCGTCGCTGGCCAGCTACAACCCTTGATGGACGGGAATTCCCATATCCATACAAAAAGCGGATCGACTGCACCACCAACGCGTTGACCGACAATTTTATTCAGCAGTTTGTAGATATGGTCGATGAGGTGCTGATGCAAACCGAAGGCGTAAAGCTCGTCTTTCAAATGTTGATGGGCGGTGGTGCTTACAAACATACGGAGCGGAGGCAGGCAACCTCAATCTCTCATCGAGACTATGTTTTTTGCTTTGTATTCGATCTCTTCTATCGGCAGGGCTTTGAGCAAGCGGCCATAGACTTACAGAACAGGATGCAGATCATGATTGAAAAACACTTCAGCGGGGATCGGGAACAACGGGTTTTCTGGGGATCTTTTGGGGATACAGATATTAGCAAGACTGCTGTCAGACGGATGTACTACGACAGTGAAGAGCAATACGCACGATTGCAACAACTCAAACAAAAAGTAGATCCCAACGACATTTTTCATACCACGTTGACTGTCCAACTGCCAGGGCAACCGCAGACTTAATCTTGTCTTCAAAAAGTCAGCAATCACTTATTTTGAGAGAGGCTTAGTTGGCATATTTGATTGATGAAAGTTTTTTCAAAAAACCGATGGCATGTCATCAATTAAAGCTCAAAATTTTGTTGCAAAGTTTTGAGGAAAAGTGCAAGCGCGATCGCCTCCATTGGGTCTAATTAATTATCGATCGAAATCGAACTTTATTAGACAGCCACTATCCTGGATCGACGGGAACGTTCGACAACACCAAGACTCCAACTCTGCACTGACCTAGCCCGAACTCACGTTAAAATAGTCACCTCACATCTGTTGCCACCATCATCCATTTAGATGCCATGCGATCGACCATCGCTAGACAACTCGCTGAATTTCTTGCCCAGCCAAACATAGAGGCTTCTCCGGCATGGGAATTCATCAATGGCACTGCCCGCCAGAAAATCATGCCCACCCTCTACCATTCCCGTCTTCAGCGAAACTTAGTTAACTGGATTAACCAAAATACCGATCGCTACGAGGCAATCCAGGAGCTGCGCTGCATCATTTCCCCGATTTCGCCAGTTCCTGACATTGCGGTAATTGAGATCGATCGACTGCCTCAAGCCGATGGTCCATTTGAAGGTGCTCCTGATTGGGTAATTGAAATAAGATCGCCCGACCAAAGTATCCTCGATCTGCAAAATAAAATTCTCCACTGTCTCACCAATGGTAGTCAACTGGCGTGGCTCATCGATATTCAGCGAGAGCAAATTTGGGTGTGGCAAGCCGACGAATTGCCGATTGTCTACGCTGGTAACGACATTTTGCCAGGATTAACTGGACTTCCCAATATTAATGTTGTCGCAGTTATTGCCATGACTCAGCAACGATAGAATTAAGCTCTCCAGATCGGCTAACAGTCGTCGATCGCGGCAATATCATTCATACGTCTACCCTTTACTTAAGATTGCGTTACAATTCTTATTGAATCGATAGCCATCTGACTAACCTCACCAAACATCATGACAGTTGCCTACCCTCGCAAATTCAACAACAGTCTTAGTGCCCGAGATATCTTAAAACGCGTTGTCAGCGATCGCGAAATTCACCTCGTCACTCTCAATCGCTACCGTTACAACGAACAACGCAGTTGCAAGGATCTCACCGACCTGATCGAACAACTCAATGGCCATCCACCCGAATTGATTCGGGATCTATCGCATCATATCAATGATGAATCCCGTCATGCCATGTGGTTGACCGACCTCCTCATCGATATTGGCGGCCCATTAGATACCCCTCCAGGCGTATCTTACATTGATGAATTCGAGCGGTTGATCGATCGGGAAACATACGGCACACCCGAAGATGCGGTGATTGCTGCTCTAGCAGCGATTAATGTCACCGAAAAACGCGGTTGTGAATTCTTTTCCGCTCACATTCACGCCCTCAAAGCAGCACCGCAGACGGAAGAAAATATCAAAATCCGCGCCACGATCGAGAAAATCTTTCCCGAAGAAACCGGACACGTCCGCTGGGGTAACAAGCAACTCGCGAAAATTGCGGCGAAAAGTCCCGCCCACCGTCAAAAGGTGGAAACAGTTAAGCTCAAGTTTATCGCGATCGAGCAAGCGGCTTACGAATCTGGCATGGATATCATGTTCGGTGCCGAATTCCGCCGCGTCAACAACTTGATGGATGTCGTCAACACGCTGCCACTCTGGGATCGTCCCCAATATCTGATGGCGCGTCTCCCCGAAACCATCCTCGATCCCGAACTCCAAAAAGTCCGCATCACCGCCGCCCAAAAAGCCTGGAGCCGAGATCCACAAGCTTTTGTGACGCAGTTTATTCCGATGTTTTTGGGGAATTCGATTAAGTAAGAACTGGTGAATAGTGGATAGTGGATAGTGGATAGTAAGGTTGTAGATCGGATAAACGGGGTGTTAGGTTCGCGAACATTACATAGACCCTGTCCTCCATCCCAACAATCCAGCACCTATTCACTATTCACTATTCACTATCCACTATTCACTATCCACTATCCACTATCCACTATCCACTAATAAGAAATCCAATCACTCCAACTCCCTGGATACAACTTCGCGCCCCTGATACCCGCTAGCTCTAGCGATAGTAGATTGACACAAGCCGTCACGCCCGAACCGCAATAGACGATTGGTTCGACATCTGGTGAAATTGCCGCCCAGCGTTGTTGTTGTGACTCGATCGACAAAGCCAAGCCTGCGGGTGTAGACACGTCTTGCCAGGGATAATTGACGGCACCAGGGATATGTCCGGCGATGGGATCGATCGGTTCGCTGTTGCCGAGATAACGATCGACTTCACGGGAATCGATGAGGAGATGAGCGGGTGAATTGTGGATCGCTCTGACCTTATCTACATCTACGATCCAATCTGTTTGAAGCTGTGGCTGAAAGTCACCCGGTGTTGCTACTTCCGGGAGCTTGTTTGTGACTGGATAACCAGCCTCGATCCAACTACTATATCCGCCATCTAATACAGTGACGAGATCGTGTCCGTAATAGCGCAACAACCACCATAATCTGGCCGCGAATCCAAAGCGCGAATCGTCATAAGCAACCACTAGAGTTTCGGAATTAATTCCGATGGCTGCTAATTTTGTACCTAATACGCGATCGTCGGGTAGTGGATGTCTGCCGCCGTGAATGCCAACTGGACTGGATAAATCGCGATTTAGATCCAAATGGTTAGCAGTAGGAATGTGCGTCTCTTCATACTGTTTACGTCCCAAATCGGGGTCGCTGAGGGCAAACCGACAATCGACGATCTGGAGATCGAAATCCGGTTTTGTGGCTAAATGTTGATGCAGCCAATCGACGGTGACTAGGGGCGAAGTAAGCATGTTCGACAATGCATAGAGATGAAGTTTATTATCGTCGATCGACTCAATTCCGATTGCCGATCCGATAACCTTTGCCATACACCGTCTGAATCAACTCTGGAGAGCCTGGGACTTCCAGCTTGCGGCGCAGCAGTCGCACTAGTGCGGCCAGGACATTGCTGCTCGGTGCGGCGTGCTCGCCCCAGAGATAGGCTTGCAGGCGATCGTGCGTGAGGACTTGTCCGGCATGTTGCATCAGGTATCCGAGTAGTTGTGTTTCTTTCTCCGACAACTCGACCCGGTTGCCCCGCACATAGGCGATTTGATTGTCTACATCTAGCTCCACATCGTCCACCTGCAGCAGGGATGGTGTTGGTTGGGGGTCGGCGAGCTGGGCGCGGCGCAGCAGTGCGCGTACTCTGGCGAGTAATTCTCGCAACTCAAACGGTTTGACTAGATAGTCATCCGCACCTGCATCCAAGCCAATTACCCGATCGTCGAGAGTATCTTTGGCAGTCAGAAATAATACGGGAGTAACATCACCGCGATCGCGTAATTGTTGACAAATTTGCAATCCAGTTAGCTGCGGTAACATCCAATCTAAAATCAGCAAATCGTAATTACCCCCACTCGCCAGATCGCTCCCAACTCGACCATCAGTCGCAATATCGACGGTATATCCTTCCCTAGTCAAGAGCCGACTCAATGGCTCACTCAGAGCGCGCTCGTCATCAACGAGCAAAATTTTCATGGGAAGTTTATCAAGCACAGATGAACGATCCTGTCAGATGCAAGGGTATGATAAGAGCGGCAAGCAGTTTAAATTATTGGCGATGCTCCTAATGGAGAGGCTCCGCCAACAAATCTACTCGATATCTATCTAATATATAACCCGCTCGCAATCGATTCATCGATCTAGCTAAATTCATCGAAATTTAAATTAATCGATCTTTTGACTAAAATATTATGGAACTATAATTGTAAAGTCAGGTTGAATTTAATTCGATCGGAGATTTAGTAGTTGACGAGTGGGTGATTCGTCACCGAAACTGGATCGATAACTTCGCGGCTAGCGCATTGTCAGCCGATCGCCAATTTCGGTCGATTTTTTCTATATTCTCCTTAGTTCAAGGCGTAAGTTTGGGTTATGCAACCACCAATTCCATCGGGAACATTGCTTCAACAGCGTTACCGCGTGACCAAAGTATTAGGTCAGGGTGGCTTTGGTCGTACTTACTTAGCTCAAGACACTGGCTGTTTTGATGAGATGTGTGTCCTCAAAGAGTTTAGCCCCAACGATCGCGGTCGCGACGCACTCAAGAAGTCTAAGGAGCTATTTCAGAGGGAAGCTCAAGTCTTATATCAGATCGATCATCCCCAAATCCCCAAATTTCGAGCGAACTTTGAAGAACAAAGACGACTGTTTTTGGTGCAGGAGTATGCCGAAGGCAAAACAGTTGCTAAAACGCTCAGCGATCGGCTCAAAAATAGTACCACTTTTACCGAAGCTGAGGCAGTAGATTTCCTGCAAAATATGTTGCCAGTGCTCACCCATATTCACGGCATGGGGATCATTCATCGCGATATTTCTCCCGATAATATTATCTTTCGAGATCGCGATCGGTTGCCAGTTTTAATTGATTTTGGCGTCGTTAAAGCTGGCGTTACTCAACTCGAAGTATCGACCCAAATTCATCAAGGTACCACTGTTGGCAAAGCTGGCTACGCTCCAGGCGAACAACTCCAAACTGGAGAAGCCTATGCGAACAGCGATCTATATGCCTTGGCTGTCACTGTGGTGGTGATGATGACCGGACGCAAGCCCGAAAGTCTGATCGACAAAAGTACCATGACTTGGAAATGGCACCAGTGGGTACCGACACTCACCCCGTGGTTTGCCAAAATTCTCAACAGAATGCTGAGTCGGGCACCCAATAGTCGCTATCAGTCAGCCATCGAAGTCGCCCAAGCCTTGAGATCGGTTTCGGATTTCGTCGGTATGGGCACGACCAGTTCGCCTGGTGGCACTTATGTCCCATCCACTAGTGTCAAATCGTCAACAACTCCCAGTCAGCCATTTGTGACTATCGCTCGCGACTCCGTACCACTGTCGCGAGCCAAGCGACCAGCTAGTAAAGCTGGCTCCTATCCAGCTAGAAATCAACCGCCGCAGCAAAATCCGCTGCGGGGGATCTTAACTTCACCCTGGGGGCTAGCTTTGGGTTCGGCAGCAGCCACATTAGTATTCATCGTCATCCCGATCTTTTTGATTGGTCGATCGATGACGACAACCAATAACGGCACTAAAACCCCACCACCAGCCGCAACTAATCTCACAGACCCCGTTACCCCAACTGCCCAATCGCCAGCACCGATAGCTAGCAATGCGCCCACACCAACTACAGCTACAACTGCCACCTCCGCAGTCGCCATCTCCGAAGCCCTAACTGTAGAAGTTGGTAAACCGATCGTCAAAGAAGGGCTGCTCAGTTCGGCACAACCGACAGTGTTTAGCCTGAATCTACCTGTCGGCCAAAAACTTCGCGCGACTTTGGCCAGCACTCCCGCTGGGGCAACTATGAATATCCTGGCTCCCAATCAAGCAAATGTCGATGTCTACGCCAAAAATACCCTCAACTGGGAGGGCAATCTCCCCCTGGCTGGTGAGTATCGGATCGAGATCGTCCCCCTCGCCGGTGCTGCTAGCAGCAATTACAAGCTAGAAGTTGCAGTCTCGGCTTCAGCCACCGCACCAGCCCCAACCAACCAGACTGCACCCATCCCAGTCGTACCCGCACCAGCAAATAGGTAAACAAGAGATCGGCGGGTATTGTCCCGCTGAGGTATGAAGATTAGCTTTCATATTATCTCCCCGTTCCCCGCGCCCTGCTCCCCACTCCCCGCTCGAAATTTCAGCAAGACAATATGGACAATGAATCGATCGACGAACAGATGTTTGCCAAATCGATCGATAGTCTCGGACTCGATCGGATCGCCCGTCACCTGTTCATTTGTGCAGATCAAACTAAACCATTGTGTTGCTCGCAAGCCGAAAGCCTAGTGTCGTGGGATTATCTCAAAACTCGACTCAAAGCCTTAGGAATCGACCAATCCGATGCGCCAAATGGTTGTGTGTTTCGGACTAAGGCAAATTGTTTGCGCGTCTGCCACCACGGACCGATCGTGGTTGTTTATCCCGACGGTGTTTGGTATCATTCGGCCACACCAGCCGTGATCGAGCGGATCATTCAAGAACATTTATTAGGCGATCGGATCGTGACCGAATATGCTTTTTTGGTCAATCCGATGACGCCATCATCCGCAGTCACGGGTGATGATACCGACACCACCACCTTGCCAACAGTCATGATACCTACAACTGACAACAGTTGAGATTTGGCGATCTGGAGCGCAACGCCGCCCTACCTACATTTGCGCCCAAAAGCGATCGGGTGGTGGATAATTAATTAAAATAGTAACTTTAAAGAGGGAGTGGTAAGTCGGATGAGTAATCGGGATGGATTTAGTGGTGGCTTTTGGTTGGGAACCTTAGTTGGCGGTATCGTCGGCGGCATCGTCGGCGCAGCGATCGTCGATCGCCGCACCAATCGCATCGCTGCGGAAACTGAAAATGGCAGCATATTAGGCGCAAATGGTGAAAGAAGACCATTTAAATCCAGCCGCAGTCGGACGCTCGATCGGATGGAAGTAGCCCGCCAAAGTTTAGATCGGAAAATTAACGACTTAAATAATGCGATCGATTCGGTCAGATCGTCGATCGGCAATGTCACGGAAGAGGCGGTCGATGAATCTGGCGAGCGGCTGGATGCCGAAATAAAAGATCGACATGCCCCCGATGCCCAAAGCTAATTCATCTCCACCCAGCGATCTGAACTGGTAGTGTGGCTGAGTCGGTTAGTACGGTATGCCCGACAATCCATAAGTACCAGTCGATCGGTTAAAATAGGGTCAGCAGGTTTTTGCACATCCAATAATTTTTATGAACAACGCCGCGATCGCCCCCCTATTAATTGTCAGTATCTCAAACTTTCTCAATATCTACTTAGTAATCATTTTTGTGCGGTTACTGCTCACCTGGTTTCCCAACATTGATTGGATGCAGCAAGTTGTCGGTTTCTTGAGTCCCGTCACCGATCCCTATCTCAATCTGTTCCGCTTCGTACCACCGCTTGGCTCGATCGATCTGTCCCCGATTATCGCGATCTTTGCCCTCCAATTTGCGATGCAAGCTTTGGCAACACTCGCCCCCGCATTGTCAGGATTTTAGATTAAATCGGGGGTTTAGAGCCTTCTAAACCCCTCGGTCGATCGAGTGCAATTAGCCATCAACTACACACTAATAGATACCAATACCCCGCCAACGTGACAACTACAACACTAATTTATGTTGCGCTCTTGCTGACAACCTTAGTCGGCGTTGTTGGGGCTGTAGTCCCAGTCCTGCCAGGGCCGATTTTGATTCTGGGTGCGTCGATCGGTGCGGGACTTTTGTATGGTTGGGATCAGGCTACCGCTACCATTATTGTTTCGAGCGTTGTCTTGGCGATGTGCTTTGCGATCGAGCAGTTATCTGCCATTGTCGGCGCGCAAAAGGCTGGAGCC
>NZ_JANNDR010000086.1:0-2110 GCF_031378165.1 Chamaesiphon sp. OTE_75_metabat_556 | reverse complement strand
GCGCGGTGCAGATGTATTTATTTTACCTTCGTTAGTGGAAGGTTTATCGCTATCACTGCTAGAAGCCATGTCCTGTGGAGTGGCTTGCGTGGCGACTGATGCTGGCGCGGATGCTTCGGTGATTGCCAATGGGGCGGGAATTGTAATCAATACTCAAGGCGTCTCCGGTCAACTCCGCACGATTCTGCCAATTCTCCGCGAACATGCTGCATGGCGCGAGACTCTGGGTAAAGCTGCCCGCCAGCGAGTGGTTGAGGATTATACGCTTAAGGGAAATATCGATCGGATTGAAAATTTGTATGGGGAAATCATTGCCCCGGTTCGAGCTGTTGGTTAGGTATCGCTATCGATCGACATCCAATTGCCGAAACTCACACCTTGCAGCAATTTAAATATACTATTGCTTAACGTAGATTCAGGGTACCCACAAGGGGCACCCCTACAGGTTAATTGTGTAGCAGGGTGGATTAGTTGTCGGCAGAGCAAATCTGAAACCTTAGTTCTTAGTCTTCAACCGCCCTCAAATAAATTTGGGGCTAACGGCAAAAGTCCATTGAAATGGACTGAAAGACTTTTCTTTTTCGACAATTAATCCACCCTGCTACAGGTTAATTGTGTAGGGGTGCCCCTGTCTTGTCTTGACGCACACAACCTGGAGGAAACCTCCAGGTCGCGCGTCGCTGACTGAAACACATGCGCCTCCACTCTCCGCGTGATTTCAGTCGCTGTCTTGTCATTTTTTTTTATTCTGGGGGAACCCCAGAATAAAAACTCCGCTTGTGGGTACCCTCAGATCGCTGCTTTTACTAATTCCCGACTGTCGGAACTGGCGCGGGAACTGGTACCGATCCAGCCGTGAGCCAGCCAGCACTGAGAATTACGGTCAACGTAATAAAGATCAGAAACAAACCCCAGGTAATCCGATTGAGGTTGCTTTCAGCACTTTTGGTGCTGCTAAATAACTGGGCTTGACCGCCAATGCCGCCAATCCCATCGCCTTTGGGGCTGTGGAGCAAGACCATTGCCGTCAAACCAAATGCCGAAGCACACCAAATAATTTCAATAATATTAACAATATTCATTCAGCAATTCTAAATCGTAATAATCTTTAAATCTATTGTATCTCGATCTTTCCTAGCAATGCTGTTTCAGTAGATAGATGTGTTAAAAAGCTGATAGGTAAAGGGATCGAGACTCTCATCGCAATCCCTTTACCTGCCATCTAACTTAGCAATGATCGCGACTAAGTTAATTAGACCCCCACCCGCATCGGCGATCGAGTCTGTTGGAACTCGACTACTGCTGGCACGACCATCGATTTACCAGTCATGTCGATCGGTTGGGGAATCTGGAGGATCTCCAAAATTGTCGGCGCGAGATCTGCCAATTTACCATCATCGCGGAGGGTAACGTCAGTACCGTGACCCTGAAGTTGGCGACGTTCGCCTTCGACCAAAATTAATGGTACTTGGCTGGTAGTATGCGCCGTCCAAGGATTGTCGTTTTCATCGCACATATATTCGGCATTACCATGATCGGCGGTAATCAGGGTCGTGCCACCGACTTTACCGACCCCTTCGAGGAGCTTGCCCAGGCAGGCATCGACAGTTTCGATCGCTTGGATCGTGGGTGCCATTTTACCAGTATGTCCGACCATATCGGGGTTGGCATAGTTGACGACGATCAATGTATAAATCTGTTTGGCGATCGCCGCTAAGACTGTCTCGGTGACAAGGGCAGCCGACATTGCTGGTGTGCGATCGTAAGTACTTACCTGGGGACTGGGAATTAATTCTCGATCTTCACCAGGTAAAGGTTCTTCCCTACCTCCATTAAAGAAGTAAGTCACATGGGCGTATTTCTCAGTTTCAGCAACCCTAAACTGCTTTAAACCTCGTTCCGAGACAACTTCGCCGAGCAGGTGCTGCAATTGTTGCGGTTCAAAGGCGACGAGCACAGGGAAGGTCGAGTCATACTGAGTAAACGTCGCCACCGTCAGCGGGGTAATTTGCGATCGGATAAATCCCGTAAAATGGGCATTAATTAGGGCACTGGTGAGCTGTCTGGCACGATCGGGACGGAAGTTAAAGAAAATTATCCCATCGCCTGG
>NZ_JANNDR010000083.1:0-2780 GCF_031378165.1 Chamaesiphon sp. OTE_75_metabat_556 | reverse complement strand
CGTTTTCATAAAATTCACCACCCACTATCCACTGACTCTAAGCTTGACGCTTAAAAAATGGTTCGATCGTACATGCCACCGCCGTCCCACCCGTGCGAACGAGGGCTTGAAATGTCCCTAGATTGGCAATCCGCCCCGCGTCGAATCGAAAGCGGCTGGCGACTTTTTTAATATCTGCCACATCGACAGGTAGCAGGATCTTCGTTGCCGTATTTGCCAGTACGTCAGGGCTGATATGCGTTTCGCGCTGAGTCGCCAAGACCACGCCCAGCCCGTATTTCCGACCGTCTGCGGTAATTCTGTCTAGTGTCTTCGATCCCTTTAATTCTTTGGCTTCATCTACAAAGACAAAGGTTTTGAGTGCGGGCGATTCTCCCGCGAGGCGGTGGGAGTCCATCACTTGCTTTAATATTGCTTCTGCCGCGATCGCGCCCAGTTCTGGCGGTAGTTTCGATAGATCGACTCTGACTAATTTCCCCGCAGTTAAATCGATTTGCGATCGGGAAAACACCCCATATTGAAAGGTGGCAGCTAATTTGATTTGCAGTGCCTTAGCATCCTTACAACCGCCTTCGGCACGAGCGTCGATCGCTAATTCTAAATCGCCCAGATGCGGCGGTTTGCGCGTCCAGGTCTGGCAATCCTCCTGCGTAATCCCAAACCGTTCGTACAGTTCTTGAATCATCAGAATCAATAACCCTTCCTGGTTCGTACCCATCACCAACGCCCGTCTGAGCGTCGCCGCGACGGAAATGGCTTGGAGCTTCGAGCCGCCACCTTCAGGATCGAGGTTAATCGTCAGTGGGTTGATACCCAGGTTGGAAGCCATGTGGATCGGGTGGTACACCTCCCCAGGTAACTCCTGGTCGCCGTGAAAGTCCAAGACGATCGAGCGCGACGGAAATCCCTTACACATTTCCCAGACGATCGCTTTAAGGGTCTGAGTCTTCCCACTACCCGACGTGCCCAGAATGACCATGTGCGGGTTAGCGGCTTTATCCAAATCCCAACACACCCTATCGCCCAAATGCACGAGCGAGCGAGATGGTGAATTCGGCTGCGCCGTTTCTCTCCCCACAGATCGGGGTTTTAAGATAGATTTGGGTAGTGGTTTAGCCATGCCAATCGGTTTTTATTTATCCGATTATAATCATTTTTTACCCCAAATATTTAAGCCAAAATCCGTATTTTAAAACTAAAAACGTTTCCAATATTCGTTTCTCCCAGCCACTTACAGCAAACGAACTCAACAAACGTTTGTATGTTAGAAAAATTTGCCGACGATATGGTTAGTAAATTTTAATTTCTTCAAGAGATAGTCGCTATCGTTGGGGTAAACGTTTGGCTGATTCTAGCAAACGTTTAGTTTTCATAAAACGCTCAGAAATTTATTTTAGATTGATTTTAAACGTTTTACGAAGAGAAAAAATCTTTCAGCCTACACGATCTGGATTATAAAATCTCTACAAAACCTCACCTTTTATGCTTTGGCACCATCAGCGAATCAAATGAATTTAAGAGATTAGAGATAACAACAGACATCATTGTAGAATACAAGCCATTGATTACTGTCTCTGGTTTTAGAAGTAAAATCGCGGTTATAACTGCAAAAAGAATATTCATGCAAAGTTTAAAACCAAACCAGTGAGTATTACTGAACAAATTTCCAAAAGACTTTTCAAATTTTCTTTGCTCTGACAAATGTTCGTCATCAAATTTACCAAGTAAATTTATCATGTTAAGAACGATGTGTCCCTGAATATTTTGTGGGTTGCAATTAAACTCGTCTAGGCAAAGCAAAGACACACCATTCGCGTGCAATTCCCCGATTGTCCTAGCCAAATCTGAGGCAGATCGCCCCCACTGAGATAAGTCAGTCACAAATACAAACTGAATCTGACGTGTCCTAGCCAGCTTCAAAACTTTCTTGCGCTGTTTAGTTTCAGATCTCACTTCTCTAAATACACTAACACTTGTATATTCATACTGTTTTGCGTAGTCTCTTAACTTGCGCTCCTGTTCCTCACAGTCTTTATTGTGGTTACTTTCTCGGCAATAAATAGCTACTTGCATTGTCAAATATCTGGAATATAATTACTATTACTGTTGATAACTCAGTCATAACTTAGCAATCAACTTATACCTGCGATCGACTATCACTCTAATACTCATCTGACCTATTGATGCACGCAGAAGAGCTTCTTTCTAAATCTCAATCTTGCCGCGCACGAACATTTCATCAGCATCGTCTCGATCGAGATCGGCGAATACATTACTGCTACTTTCTTCAAATTAGCTAAAGTTATGCGTCAATCCAAACGTAGGAATATCCATGCTTCAATACTTTTCCCTGATATGCGATCGGCTTGCCCGCTTTTTTCGTCATCTCTTCAAGTACTTCGCGGGGATAGATATCTGTCCGATCGTTCATCGAATACAGCCAATGCGGTAGATACTGTTCAAACGTCAGCCCTTTTGGGTGCTGAGGTATCGCGCGGACATAGAAGCATTTGGCAATTAGTTCGACCTCTTCTATGCCTTTATCCTTTGCTTGATGCGCCATCTTCTTTACTTCCACTACTTCATCCATTGCAGCGGCAATTTGAGCGGGTGTATCGACTTGGAATGTTCTAATCTTTTCCTTGAGTAGCTCGTTCTGTTCTTTCAATTGGACGTTCTGCTCGACAACTTCCGCAGTAAACTGAGGATTGCACCAAGCGGCAAAAATAGCAGCTAATTCTGGGTGTGCCCATGTGCCTCTATCAACAGAGCGACCTTTA
>NZ_JANNDR010000036.1:0-2958 GCF_031378165.1 Chamaesiphon sp. OTE_75_metabat_556 | reverse complement strand
ATGCACCAAATCATGGCGATGACACTCGATCGAGCCATCCAAGACATCCACGATCTCCAATCCCGCGCGCGGAATGATGGCGATACTACTCGTCCATTATATCCCGCGATCGTCCTCCGCTCTCCCAAGGGCTGGACGGGGCCAAAAGAGCTAGATGGACATCAGATCGAGGGTTCCTGGCGATCGCATCAAGTCCCCCTCAAGGAAGTCAAGCATCGTCCGGAACAACTACAAATGCTTGAAGACTGGCTAAAAAGCTACCGTCCAGATGAATTGTTCGATGAAGATGGCAAGTTGCGATCGGAATTTCGCTCGATTGCACCTCAAGGGAATAAACGAATGGGCAGTAATCGACACGCCAATGGCGGCTTGCTGCGAAAGTCCCTCCACCTCCCCGATTTCCGGCAGTATGGAGTAGATGTACAGACCCCAGGGGCAATCGAAGTATCGAATACTTACCCCTTGGGGGTATTGATGCGCGATATTATCCAAACCAATCCCGATAATTTCCGCCTCTTTGGCCCAGATGAAACTGCTTCGAATCAGCTACAGGCAGTATATGGAGCCACCAAGAAAGTCTGGTGGGGGTCATACTTACCAGCAGATGCTGATGGTAGCGAAATGGCTTTGGATGGACGAGTAATGGAGATGTTGAGTGAACACACTCTCGAAGGATGGCTAGAGGGCTATTTATTAACGGGTAGACATGGATTGCTATCGACTTACGAGGCATTTGTGCATGTGATCGATTCGATGTTCAATCAACATGCTAAATGGTTGGAAATCTCTCGAAAATTATCATGGCGGGCGGAGGTGGCTTCGCTTAATCTATTAATTACTTCGACGGTATGGCGACAAGATCACAATGGCTTCACTCATCAAGATCCAGGCTTTCTCGATCTGGTTGCCAACAAAAGTATGGAAGTAGTCAGGATTTATTTACCACCTGATGTTAATTGTTTACTGACAATTGCTGATCATTGTTTTAGAAGTACCGATCGAATTAATGTTGTTGTCGCTGATAAGCAACCCCATCTGCAATATTTAACCATAGATGCGGCGATCGCTCACTGCACCAAAGGGGTAGGCATTTGGGAGTGGGCAAGTACCGATGTGGGTGTCGAGCCGGACGTGGTAATTGCCTGTGCTGGCGATGTTCCCACCCAAGAGGCTCTCGCTGCGACGGCAATTTTAAATCAGGCATTTCCCGATCTCAAAATTCGTTTTATTAATGTAGTTGATCTCTTGGCACTCCAACCACCGCTAGAATATCCCAATGGTTTGACCGATCGAGATTTTGATAGCTTGTTTACGATCAACAAACCTATTATCTTTAATTTTCATGGCTATCCTTGGCTAATTCATCGTTTAACCTATCGCCGCACCAACCATCACAATCTTCATGTGCGTGGCTATAAGGAAAAGGGGAATATTAACACACCACTAGAATTGGCGATGAATAATCAAATCGATCGATTTACCATTGCCATTGATGTGATCGATCGAGTGCCCAAATTACAAGTGGCTGGTGCTCATACCAAAGAACAACTAAAAAATCGTCAAATAGAATGTCGGCAATATGCCTATCATCATGGTATCGATTCACCAGAGGTGGTTAACTGGCGCTGGAAAAACATCGATTAAGCGTCGATAAGTGTAGAGGACGGGTAACAATCCACCCTCTCTACTGACCATTAATTAGGTTCATAAGTCACTATCGGGTATTTCTTGTTTAGAATCAATAACCAACCGCATGTTGTCAACAACTAAGTCGCGTAAATCTTTTGACAATGGTAAAGCACTCTGTGAGCCAAACCAGCGATCAAAGATTTGAACATAGGGCTGCTTTTGTTTCAGAAAACCCTGCATAAATCTGATCAGGGCATAGTTAGCATTACCCAAAAAAGTTGAATTATTTTCTGGTATCATACAAGCGATACCTTCCTTCGAAAATAAAGTGCTCACAATCTTATATTGTTGAGTATTAGCTGTTCTTTGCAACCAAGCTTCTAATAAAATTCCATCATCAGCGAAAGCATCAATTTTCCCCTCCCGCAAAAACTGATAGCCTTCGGCGCGGTCTTTAACAAAGATGATTTTGGTTTGAGGTTGAACCCTACGCATCGCTTGCTCGTTGGTTGTTCCAGGCAAAGCACCAATTTTTCGCCCTGCCAACCCAGAGATATCCCAAGACTTGGTGCCCTTTAGGGTTAGGAGTTGGGTACCTGTTGTCGCATAACTTACCGTAAAATCCACATCTTGATCGCGCTCCCAGGTAAAACTAGCCGCATCACAGACAATATCTACAGCACCACTTCTCAGTTTGGGAATACGGTCAGCGGGATCCAGAGCAACCAACTCTAGTTTAATAGGGCGTTTCAACTCTCTCTCCACCTGTTTCTGGATCAATAGCAACATGTCAACAGAATATCCTGTCAAACGTCCATTTTTGTCTCTATAGGCGAAAGGAAAGGCATCCTTGCTAGTCCCAGCAGTTAAAACACCTGTTTTGACAACTTTTTCCAACACTGAGTGGGCAATCGCTGGTTGGATCGGCAGCAAGACACACAACGCACCTACGATTACAAGCAGATTTGGGCAACGCATAATGCAATATGGTGAATTTATAATGCTTATTTTATCACTACAGTAGCTGCTTAATCAGCTATTCACCCAAATCTTTTTCTGCATTATTCCCGTTTCTCCAACACAATAGTGAGATGAGCGACCATCGCCCCGATCGCACCCACTGCCGCCATCACTGGAAATAGAGTCGCGCTGATGACACCGCCAACTACGCCAACAGTCTCTGGAGGTGCTACCTCAGGTTGAACCTTTTCGATGGCTTCTTCAGATCGATCCATAGGTGTGCTCATGTGATATCTCCTTAGCTCGACTTTATCCATTTTGGGTAAAGTTGAGCTCAGAGTAAGACTCTCAGACTAGGCAACATAACAA
>NZ_JANNDR010000030.1:0-5604 GCF_031378165.1 Chamaesiphon sp. OTE_75_metabat_556 | reverse complement strand
AAAAAACCACTCAGTATATTTTTTGCAGCAGTAACTTGAGAATAGTATTTGTGAGATTCATTTCCTCCTTTGAACAATAAGACTCGATCTGTAGATTTTAGAAATCGAAACACTTGTGTCATTGGAGCTGCCAAACATATTCGATTACGAATATTGCTAAGAAATGAGACTATCACACCTGATTCAAGATCGCTGAAATGGCACAGCAAGAATATTCGTTTGCCTGTTTTTTTAGATTCAAGATCGCAAATATAACAGAGATTATCTTTGAGCCAACTCGATTGAATTTGGCTGGGAAGACATTTTCTACTTTTGTCAGTTAAAGCCGAAAATTTCAAATTAGCAACTACTTCTGGATATTCTGATTCTATTTTATTAGATATATAATCTAGCGTGTAACAGACAAAATGCAATTCTATATTTTTAGCATCTACATAAAGATCGATTGTTGCTAAATCTTTCTTGCCAAGCTCATCATCTACGTCAAAACCATCGAGCATATTTTGCAAGTATGGAATTCGATCGTTATCACCACTGCAATGAAGCAATGTAAAAATCAGTTGCAGCAAAGTACTTTTTCCGCCGCCATTGAGACTACCGAGCGGAAAAATTCTCGGAACTAAATCCGGCTCGAACGTGATATCGATATCTTTTAAAACTCGAAAATCTGGAACTATAACTCGTTTGAGATGCATCCTGAAAATACTCTCCGCGCTCTTCACACGCCTCTGCGGTTAAAAAAATAGTTGGGTTTCTACCCAACTTAATCGGCTGTTTGAAAAGTCAGTTTTGTTACTACAACCTCTGGAAGATCCCCTTTAGTCGCCCTTAGAAAAGGCTACCCCTGTGTACACAAGTCGGCTGGACTTCGTTTTTAGATCTGAATCCCCCAAACCCCCTTAAGAAGGGGGCTAAGATCCGGAATTCCCCCTTAAGAAGGGGGATTTAGGGGGATTTAACCACTAGAAACGTAGCAATTAACTTTTTAGGTATCTTCTAAGACAAAAGGGCACCAATTGGCACCCCTTATTTAATTACTGAACTAAAGCCAGTGGTGGATTAGCAGCACTGACACGTCGATCGATCACTGTATCGATTAAGCCATATTCTTTAGCTTCAACCGCCGACATGTAGAAATCGCGATCGGTATCTTCTTGGATTTTCGATAACGGTTGTCCGGTATGATCGGCCAAGAGATCGTTTAATTTGCCCTTGATGTAGAGGATTTCCTTTGCTTGGATGGCGATATCTGTCGCTTGTCCCTGAGCACCACCTAACGGCTGGTGAATCATGATCCGCGAACTGGGTAGACTCATCCGTTTGCCTTTGGCTCCCGCACTCAACAGGAACGCACCCATGCTGGCAGCAAAGCCCATACAGACGGTACAGACATCGGGGCGGATTTGGTTCATCGTATCGAAGATGCCCATCCCTGCCGACACTGAACCACCAGGAGAATTGATATATACATAAATATCTTTCTCTGGATCTTCGGCTTCCAAAAATAGCAGTTGGGCGACGATCAGATTGGCTAAATCGGAAGTAACTTGATCGCCCAAGAAAATAATCCGATCGCGCAATAGCCGCGAATAAATATCAAAGGCGCGTTCGCCTCTACCAGATTGTTCGATTACGGTAGGTATCATAGCTATGCCAATATATATCGATTCTTTTTATTATCACCCAATCTTGGGGTTTACGGTCTAGGGGTTTCCGTACAGGGGTGAGAGTGGATAGTGGATAGTGAATAGTGAATAGGGGATGATGGGTGGGAGTTTAGTAGTGGACTAGGGAGATGATGGGGATTTCGGGTAAATGCGATCGACCGTTGAGGGCGTCTAGTTCGATGACGAAGGCGCAGCCGACTAGGTTGCAGCCGATGCCTTGCAAGAGTTTGGCTGTCGCTGCGGCAGTGCCGCCAGTGGCAATTAAATCATCCACGATCGCAATCCTACTACCAGGGATAAAAGCGTCTTGGTGGATTTCCAGTGTGTCTGTGCCATATTCGAGGGCATATTCGATCTGGTGGATTGCGGCTGGCAGCTTCCCTGGTTTCCGCACGGGAATGAACCCAATCCCCAGTTCGTAAGCTAACGCCGCACCAAAAATAAAGCCTCGTGACTCCATGCCGACAATATACTCTGGTTGCCAATCGCGGACTTTAGTTGCTAAGGTATCGATCGAGTATTTTAACCCCGCTGGATCGCGCAGAAGGGTAGTGATATCGCGAAAGAGGATACCAGGTTTGGGGAAGTCAGGAATATCCCGAATCAGAGCTTTGAGATCCATGATGTGTCGTAATGGGTTGGCGATTTAGGATCGATCGTCTCTGGTTAGGGGTTAATTGTCAATGTAGTAGCTAATGTCAAAAATTCAGGTATGCTGATGTGGACGATCGAACCCAAAGTTTTCACGTCAATTGCCACAATTTTGCCCCGGAATTGGGTCTAGATCTCTAGCAGATTTAGGCCGCATCTATTAAACTAGTCGATCGATTGTCTAACTATCTATGATTGCATCACCGATCAATGGCCCCATGTCCGAATCGCTGCTGGGGATCGTCGAAAGCCTTCCCAATCCAGGCATCGAGGGCGATGCTTGTCCGCGCCGTACCAAAGTCGAACTCGATTTGATCTTACTGGCGATCGAAGCGATCGAGTCGAGCAGTTCCGAGCAAATTCTGGAACTTGCTAAAGAATTAAACCTCCAAGAGATTATCAAAAATCGGATCGTGCTGTGGCGGATGCGTTCCACCAATCCGATGCGGCGCGCGCACACGCGGCGGATTTTAACCCTCAAAGAAGCTAAGGCTCTCAGTGCGATCGGTTGTAGATTAGCCAGTCGGCTCGCAGTCCCGATTCGGCAACTGATGCAAGCCCAGCAGCAGCTCAGTGAGAAGCAAATCCCACCTGAGTACAATTTTCGGATGTCGGAGTATTTAGATCGTTTCCGCGCCCATTTTCGCAGTCGGATGAATCCTCGTCGTGCCAAGGTGAGTATCTATCAAGATGATGATAAGTTAAATGAGTTGGCTGTTTCGCTGTTGAGCAAGTTGCTGTTTTGTACGGGGACTTTGGGCACACAACGGTTATGGATGAGCTTATTTGATGGAGAAGTGAAGTAGTTTTTGAGATCGTCTAGATAATTGAGGTAGGGGTAATTCATGAATTACCCCTACCTCAATTACTAGCCGATCGATTCTATAGTAAAAATCCGAGCAAGAGAGAGGATTTATGGCGCAAGAATATTATCAGCAGGGATTGGCAAAGGCGAAGGCGGGAGACTACCAAGGCGCGATCGCGGATTTCGATCTGGCACTAATTTCCACGCCAGAATGGGCGGAAGTCTACTATCGGCGCGGCTTGGCATATTTCGATCTGGGCGATACGCTGACGGCAGTGTCTGACTATACTCAGGCATTGGCGATCGATTCTCAGCACCGCGATTGTAGCTATGCCCGCGCGTTAGCCCGATTGACGCTCAAAAATTTCCCTGGTGCGCTGGTGGATATCGAGCGAGCGATCTTATTCGGACGTGATTATGCTCCTGCCTATCAACTCAAAGGACTAGTCTGCAAAAAACTTACCAAATATCCCGATGCGATCGCCGCTTATAAAGTCGCTGCTAATTTATACTTAGCCCAAAAAGATGTCGAAAATAGTCAGCGGTGTCTCGATCTGGCGCGGACATTGGAACCCAAGCCGATCGATGCTCCGATCGCCCCCAAACTGACCCCCAGACACCCGTTAACTAGTCCCGAACAGTTTTACGCCCAATTGCTGGAACAGGGCGAACGTGGCGATTTACCAGGGGCACTAGATCATGCAAACTGGGCGATCCAAAGTAGTCCGAATGAGGCTTGGGTTTATGCCTGTCGCGGTGCATTATATTCCAAACAGGACAATCGCACGGCGGCGTTGACTGATTTCAATCGCGCGATCCAACTCGATCCCAATGCCTATGTCGCTTATCGCGGACGGGGGAAATTACGCGATCGAATGGGGGATTATCGGGGCGCATTAATGGATTTCGATCGAGCTGTAGCGATTAATGCTCAGGATTTATTTATTTATCTGGCGCGGGGGAATGTGCGGGTTAATTTACACGATTATCCTGGGGCAATCGCGGATTTTGATCGGGCAATTTCGATCGATCCAGTGGAACCTTTGGCTTATCTCAAGCGAGCACAAATTTATATCAAACTTGAAGAGTTAAATCACGCGATCGAGGATTATCAAACGGCGGCAAATATTTATTTAGAACGTCAGGATCTGGCTAAATATCAGGATACGCTGGCGAGTTTACAAAAGCTTCAACGTTCGGCACCTCAGTCTGCGCCGCCACCGAATCAGGAGCGATCGCAACCACCCCAAAATGCAGCTTTGCGGCAGCGTTTATATGTGTTAGTTAGTGGGCAATGGGCGATCGCGCAACGGTTGATCGATCGACTCAAGGAAGAGTATCCAGGTTATGACGAAGATTGGTATTTGGAACGTGTAATTGACAACCTCGAAGCGGGTTTGTAGATAATATAGCAACCGCCAAGGTTGTTAGAACACAGCGATTGAAATCGCCGCTCTGCGTTGGCGATCGCCTGCCATAGGCACAGGCAGACGCTCTTCCTTCAAATTACTAATTCTTTCAACTCTCAAGCGAAAGGTAGTGAATTCCTCTACCAAAGATTTAACCCCCACATCATTAGCCCAGGTTCTGGATCTGGGCTGGGACTAATCGGTGCCAATGTCGATCGACATCAAATTCAAATACCAAGCACTTGCAGGCTAAAATAAAGATCAGCTAGTCCCTTCAGCAAGATCGGCACCCTGATGAAAATTCTGCACGGTACATGGATTCCCAGCTCAGGTGATGAATTTATCCAAGCCGGAAACTTTTATCTGTGGGTAGAAACCGATGTGCCGCCCAAACAGCAGCAAGATCGAGCAGCAAATAGACACCCGCAGCAATTAAGCAAAGACGATCTATCAACATTTTTAAGCGACGAATTAGGTATTGCTCCCAAAAATGGCTCGATTAGTCGAGATATTATTACCAAGTATTTTATCCTGCCCAGCACCGACGATCGACCCTTACCCTCCGTCGAACTCACCCGCTATCTAGAGACAGAAGCTCCCACACCAACAACCTGGCAGATTTGGGCGATCGATTGTTATCAAGTCAACCCAATTGTTAAACTGCTTAACGACATCCATTTTCTGTGTCTTTACAGCAGCTCAGAAATTCAAATGGGTGCAGATTTACTCTGCTGGTACCATTACAGTCAATCTATTCAAGAACTTTTACACAAAGATCGCTACATTCCCGCCTTAAAATATCGAGAGCAATCCCCGCCTAAAGGTAAAAGTAAAAAGACAGCTCCAGGCTACCAAATATATCCTGGGTGGGAGATTATCTCTCAAGCTTATGAAACTAACATCCAAAAATATCTCAATTATCTACCACTAGTTTGGCTAAAAGTGCCCAACGCGCCAAATTTGTACATTTAGCCAATAAACCATTAAATTACTCTGTAATATAAAGCTGGGTGATCTCCTCGATGAAGTTTGGTTTCTCTAGATTTTCTGGGAGTGCAGAAAGTATACTTTC
>NZ_JANNDR010000585.1:0-67189 GCF_031378165.1 Chamaesiphon sp. OTE_75_metabat_556 | reverse complement strand
AAAAAATTTTTTTTTTTTGGTTTCCTTCCCCTAACATAATCCCTTTCCCCTCCCCACACCCCCAAATCCGTAGCAGCAACCCAAAGGATTGAGTGACTGCTACCTCATCAAGGAAAGTCGCGCCAACAACGGCTATTTAGGACGACGATTTTGCAAAAAAGCAGGTAGATCGGCACCGACATTCCCAGGATTATGTGGTGGCTGAGGTTTTGGGAAACTGTCGTTACCAACTGTTCCTGGCTGTTGTTTGCGATCTCGATCTGATGGTGTAGCTGCCGTCCGTGGAGTGGTGCTAGCTGTCCGTGGTCGGCTATTCGGCTCCGCAATTTCACCGGTGAATCCAGTTGCAATGACGGTAATCCGCATTTCACCCTGCATCTGAGGATCGATTACCGCACCAAAGATAATATTCGCATTGGGATCTACGACCTCGTAGATCGTCTCCGCAGCGGTATTGACTTCGATCAGGGTCATATCGGAACCCCCTGTGATATTGAGGACGACACCGCGAGCACCCTCGATCGAGGATTCTAGGAGTGGGGAAGTGATCGCTTGGATGGCCGCTTCCCGCGCCCGCGATTTGCCAGAGCCTTCGCCAATACCCATCAGTGCCGAGCCAGCATCAGCCATCACCGTGCGGACATCAGCAAAGTCAACATTGATCAGTCCAGGAATCGTGATAATATCAGAGATGCCTTGAACGCCCGATCGCAGCACGTCATCCGCAATTCGGAATGCTTCTTGAACTGGGGTCTGCTCGTTGATTGCCTGTAAAAGTTTATCATTTGGAATGATAATCAAGGTGTCAACCTGACTTTGCAGACCGCTAATGCCTTCTTCTGCCTGGTTGGTACGACGCCGTCCTTCAAATGTAAAGGGACGCGTTACCACCCCGACAGTCAAAGCACCCATTTCCTTAGCTACTTCCGCAACGATGCGGGCTGCGCCAGTTCCAGTTCCACCTCCCATGCCAGCCGTGATAAAAACCAGATCTGCTCCTTCCAGAGCATGCGCGATTTCCTCACGAGATTCTTCTGCCGCTTTTTGGCCGATAGCAGGGTTGCCACCAGCACCGAGTCCACGAGTCAGTTTTTGGCCTAATTGAATCCGCCGC
The DNA here is from genome assembly GCF_031378165.1 of Chamaesiphon sp. OTE_75_metabat_556. Lineage (NCBI taxonomy): Bacteria > Bacillati > Cyanobacteriota > Cyanophyceae > Gomontiellales > Chamaesiphonaceae > Chamaesiphon > Chamaesiphon sp. OTE_75_metabat_556. The sequence continues at coordinate 66,075 of NZ_JANNDR010000585.1, read as the reverse complement.
GTCGCATCGGAGTGCGATAACGCTTGCGCGTCGGTGTTCATCGTCCAAAATTCGATGCCTTCGATATCGCTGGCAATCATCCGATTGACCGCATTACTGCCACCACCGCCAACACCAATAACTTTGATGCGAGCCGCACTGCTAAAAGTGATACCATCAGACATTTGTTCATCCCTTGGGCTGTAACCATCTCGAAGTGAGTGGTTTTTAAATCCTGGATAGGAAAGTGGACTAGAATTATTCATGCGCTAGTTATTTTTTAAACCTTTTAAAGCATAGTAACCCGCATTATCGATATTTTTTGAGATTACTTAGACATGTAATGTATGCGATTTGTGTGTCATTTGGCAAACGCGATCTTAATTCATGTCCAAGGACGGGATGCTGACTCGGCAGGTAGACAATCGCTGAGCTAGAATATACGAAGTATAGAATAATAACTTTAGCCTTCAAATGTTATCGTGAGCATACTATTGATGTAGTGTGATGCTTTGAAAGAGTTACGGGCGATCTGGTTTCAAGTCAAGTTTAGCAGGAACGGTTACAGGCTGCTTGAGTTGTAGCTTAGGAAAATCTGGATTTTCCAAGTCCAGTCCGTCAACATCCCGATCTCGCGTAAGTTTTTGCCAATCCCGAAGTCGATCGAGTTGTTGGATTTGGCTGGTGAGCCGAGCTAAATCGCCGATTGCGCCGAGTCTAATTTTGCCAATTTCAGTTTGTAAACTTAAATTTTGCGGATCGCGACAATCGATAACGCCGATCGCGACGGGACTAGTTCGCACAGCACGATAAAGTTGCACCCACTGCGGACAGGCACCTTGAGCGGGCAATCGCAACTGCAAGGTCGGCAAAGATTGCGATACGCTGTGGCGGTAGCTAGCAAGTGGTAACTCTAGGCCGCGTTCGTCGATATATAGCTGTGATTCGCTCGTCGGATCGCGGACGAGCCGCGCTACTGGTGGAAAGTCCTGGATCTGCACAGTCAGATGCGGCGGAAATAATCCTCGATCGATCCGCGCATCGATCGCGAAACCACGCTCGATCGATCTGGTTGTCAACTGCTCCGTGCCCAACTCCACGATCGATTTCGGATAGGAAATTGCCAACATCGATCGGATGGTAGTGTCGCTGAGATATTGATTGCCTTCGATGCGGACTTGCTCTGGTTTGGAGATCGTCCAATCGATTTGACAGATCGCCCAGATCGAGCCAGCAAAGATCCCACTCATGCAGCTAAATCGCCATAGCGATTGGATCGATCGATGGCGTCGTTGTCGTTGTAAGTGGCGACGATGTTGTTTGAGCTGTTGTTTAGATATAGGCTGAGACACTTATTGGTAAGGATGAGGGCGTGGGGATAAGGGAAAAGATGAGTTAATTGAAATCGGTTATCGATCGGGGGGAACGATGCTATTACTGGGGGATAAAGTCTGTCTGAACTCGACGTTTGCCGTCACTGCTAATCACGATCGACTGGTCTTGAAGTTTACCGACGCCACGAGTACCAGTGAATTTTAGCGTGGGCGCGGTCTGTTGATAGACTACATTACCAGTTCCAACTAGTTGTTGGGAAGCGATCTGCCAGATTAAACGATCGCTGCGGAGCTGGGCTTGGTTGCGGGTGGCGATGCCAGTGGCATTTCCGGTCAGGGTCGCGATCGATCCGTTGAGGTCTAATTGGCCAGCGTCGGCCGTAAAAGTGACACCCTCGCGGTCGTGCACGATCTTCAAGGGTCGATCGGCTGTGACTAGTTCTCGCTGGAGATCCCAAGAGAATGATTCACCATTGACCTGAATTAGCGGATCGGTGGCATTCAATTGGACTTGACGCTGCAAATTAATAATTTGACGATCGAGTGCGCTAGAGAAGCTATTAGCGGTCGCTCGATCGGTAATGCGATTGCTGCGATAACGTTGGATCTGGGTGGGGCGATCGCCAATAATTTGGCGATCTTTAACTAGCCAGGTGAGATGCTCTGTCTGGATGGCCAATTGGGGCGTGGTAGATGTAGCGGTGATCTTACCGGTGAGATCGAGTTGTTGTTTGCGGCTGAGATATTTGCCTTCGTTGGCATTAACTTGAAATTTGGGTTGATTGGCTTGGACGCGATTACGAATAGTGAGTAAATCTAATTTTGGTTGCCACTCAACTTCTTGTCCGCTCAAAACTAGTTGATTGCGAATTTCTTTAGTGACGACATCACCACGCAAAATTACTTTTTCGCCGGCTTGTTCGACTTCCCCTGTATTGGCGGTAATGTGCATGATAATTTTACCGTCTTGATACAGATCGCCCACTAACTTGGTAACATTAGCGCGTTTGCGATCGGGAGTATAGACACCATGCTGGGCGCGGACTTTCCACAGCAGCTTACCTTGATTATCGACTTGCTCGAAGCTCAGATTGTCTAGTTCTAGCTTTGCTTCGATCGCTGAAGGCTTTGGGGTTGGTTGTGGCGGTGGCGACTGACGACAACCGCTAATTCCCAATATTGCGATCATCGAGATCGTCCCCACCCAGCGGTATACTTTCATGCTTAGCACAACTATGCGATCGATCTTGAATTTTCTCCCTGCTGGTGGCACCATCCAGCTAATTGACGTGTAATTTAGCTGGATAGTGCCACAGCGATTGCTGGCTTCAGCTAGCGCGGTAGCACATCGACACAGACAAGCGAAAATCGCAATTATTCCCTCAAGTTAAGTCCAGATGTCAGGAGTGACAGATAGAATATTACTACTGCTTCTGGGTGTTTTTTGAATCTCTTCTTTGACATTTTCCAGATCGATGTAGCGATCGGAGACATTGATCAAACTATCGCTGGTCATCGATCGCAAGCTGACGACTTCAACGCGTACCCCACGATAGCTCACTGCATCGACAGCGTATGCGAGATCGCCATCACCACTGACTAGCACTGCGGTATCGTAAGACCCCACTAAAGCCATCATATCAACGGCAATTTCCACATCCAGATTGGCCTTTTTAGAACCGTCAGGTAATTGCACCAAATCTTTGGCAATCACGCGATAACCATTACGCCTCATCCACAGCAGAAACCCTTGTTGCTTCTCATTAGTGCGATCGACGCCAGTATAAAAGAACGAACGCAATAGGCGCGAACCACCAGTCAGCCGAGCTAAAAGTTTGGTGTAATCGATTTCGATATTTAATTGCAATGCTGCATAAAACAAGTTAGACCCATCGACAAAAATTGCCACTCTGCCCCGATTTTCCAAGACTTGCTGTGCTGAAAATATCGAATTTTCATCATGGTTGAAAGTATTCATCATTATGGAAATTTGTGATTTTAAATTTGAGAAAAAATGACGGTTTTAAAAGTTGTTTTATATATTTGAGCTAACTAGCAGTCGTCTTCTCAATGATCGATCGTCATATTTAAACCTACGTTAACCTCCACTACCATTTGTTAATTCTAGCTTGGCAAAAATTGGCTTGGGTTCGCCCAGCAGACTATTGGCTGTCAGAATCCCCCATTCTTGGTGACGTTCCCAGTCACTCGGTAATTTTAAACCCTCTGGATCTACTGTAGCGTTGTTTGTGATGTTACAAACTCGATCGAAGTCCACCTCTAATCCTAACTGATGATAGATATCCGTACTGATTTTAGGGACGATCGGCGATAAGAGATAAGCACAAAGTCGAGCTGACTCCAGGGCTGCATACAAAACCTCAGCTAATTCTGCCTGTTTATCTTGCTTGAATAATGCCCAAGGAGCCAGATCGTCGATGTATTTATTACTGGCGTGGGCTAAGTCGATAATCGCTTCACAGGCATCTTTGAAGGCTAAATTTTCGTACGCCAGACTGACTTTTGCCCCGAGTTCTCGACCAATTGTTTTCAGGGGATGATTCGGATCGATATCTTCAGCATGGCAATTTGGTACTAGTCCTTGGCAATACTTTTTAGCCATATTTAAAGTCCGGTTGACTAAGTTCCCCAAATTATTAGCCAGATCGGCATTGACAATTTCCGCAAAGCGCGTTTCATTAAAATCTCCATCCTGGCCGAATTCGATCCCTTTGAGAAAATAGTAACGTAATGGTTCGGCACCATAGCGATCGACTAATTCGACCGGATCGATCGCATTGCCTTCACTTTTGCTGATTTTTTTACCATCTTTAGTAAAGTAACCGTGAGCAAATACTCGATCGGGTAATGGCAATCCCGCCGACATTAACATCGCCGGCCAATATACAGCATGAAAGCGAAGAATATCTTTACCGATTAAATGGACATTAATCGGCCACCGCTGCTGCAAAGCATTTTCCAAAGTCGGCTCGACATCGGGATCGAGCAAGGCAGTAATATATCCCACTAGCGCATCAAACCAGACATAAATTGTTTGCTGGGGATCGGCTGGAAATGGGATACCCCAATCGACATTCACGCGAGAAATTGAGAAATCTTGCAAACCTTGGGCAACAAACTTTAAGACCTCATTGCGCCGACTATTGGGCAGAATAAAATCGGGACGCTCGGCGTATAAAGCCTCTAGTTGGGTTTGATATTTAGACAGTCTAAAAAAGTAATTAGTTTCGTCGCGCCATTCGACTTGTTTGCTCGGATGTAACGGACAGTGTTTATCTGCTAAGAGATCTCGTTCCTCCTTAAATTCCTCACAGGAAACACAGTACCAACCTTGTTGGGTGCCTTTGTAAATATCCCCGCCATCCCAAGCCCGCTGGAAAAAATCTTTGACAATTAGCTGATGATTGGGTGCTGTCGTCCGACTAAATCTGTCATAGCGAATGTCCAGCTTGCTCCACAGCGAGTCAAATTTGGCGGCGATCCGATCGCAATAGAGTTGGGGATCGACCCCTGCTGCCAGTGCCGTCCGCTCGATTTTTTGGCCGTGCTCGTCCGTACCAGTAATTAATAGGACATCTCGGTACTTGAGTCGCTGCCATCTGGCGATCGCGTCTGCGGCCATCGTCGTATAGGCATGACCGATATGGGGAATATCATTTGCATAATACAGTGGCGTAGTAACAACGAAAGACTTACGGGCAGTTGCAGAGTAATTCATAAGCAGATCAGATGTAGCGGACTGGTTAGTGAAAGATGTTACCCTAAGGGCGGAAACGTAGATGAGACCGAATCTAGCAAATTCAAGCGATTTTAGAGCTTCGACTGTTGCTAGCCGCTGTTAACGCCGATCTTGGAATTGACGATCGCTAACTGTTGATGACGCAGTGATGACGGGTGATCGAGTGTGATATTTGACAGGCAAACTTGTAGAGACAGCGCGTCTCGGATCGCCTCGATGGCCTCAAATCGTTTATGGTCAAGGCATTTCTCGGCCATCATACTTCGCGAAACTGAAGTAGCATAAATTGCGATCGAGCGCGCCCAAACTTAGCTGTAGTCTCCATCATAGATGAGGTTGACCAACTTCAGAGCTTCATATTAATAATTGGTAATTGGTTTGGTGCTAAAATAGGAGAAATTACCAGGGTAACTAGCTCAATGGTAGAGCATCGGACTCTTAATCCGTTGGTTCCGAGTTCGAGCCTCGGGTTACCCATCCCCTCAGACCTCGCCATGTGCGGGGTTTTTGAGTTTCTACTCATAGGCAGGTCGGGTATCAGTTTATATCGATCGGTTTCCAGACTTAACGCTAGATGATGCTGTAGCGGTCAGGGACTACCTGAATCTGAAGACAACGCCAAAATACTGCCAAGCGAGTTTTAACCCAGCTTGGAGCTTGTTGTAAGTGGGCTGTGAAATCGAAACTGATAGCTGCGAATTGCTCAGCAGTTGAGGACTATCCTGTAGCAACTCCTTATTTGGCGGCTACCAAGCTTTTGGTCTTGATGTGCTGATACACCTTATTCGTATAGTGTAGCCTCAGTGTGAGAGTTTCAGCTTCTGGGTGGTGAATAGCCAGGAACTCGATTAGCCGATCGGCTGTACATGGTACTTTGCCATTCCATGAATGGAAATTATCATGAACTACTTTGTTCAGGGTAACGAGGTTGTCTTGAGAAGCTGCGATATCAGGATAATGCTGACGACAAAAAATATGATGAACATTCACCGTCATGCGTTGTGCTGGGCTATCCTTTTGCCCAGTAGCTTGACACCGATCGCCATCTTTTTTCCTAACAGCTTTTTTAGCTGCTTCAACCTTGCTCTCGAAGGCCATCTCAGCATCCATCAGTTTTTGCATTACTTCTGGCCCAGCAATTGTCACTTCTTTGCACCATTCTCGTCGATCTTTCAATGTCAGTTCTTTACTGAGTAAGTGGCATATTGTTTCAAACCCTCGGAGACTATAAAATCTTTTGTCTTCAAAATCATTAAAATCAAGTCCTTTTTCTAGCGAGGGATCTGAGATTAACAAAGCTTCAAAAGCTTTATTGATTCTGGCATGACTGGTCATCAGAATGCTTACTGAATCTGACTTAGAAAGATATATTCGACCATTGTGAATAGTGAGGGAAGAGCAGTTGTTTAAGACTTGCTTACGAATGAAGGCTCGTCGCAACTTAGCTTTGTACTGAAAAAGGAATTCTTTGAATCTATCCCAAATATTTTGAGGCTGAGTATCTTCTAAATACTTGGCGATCGCAAATGCACCAAACTCTGAAAAGGTACGGGTTTTGGCATTTTTTATCAGCCAAACAAAATGCTCTCCCTCTTTCAGTTCCCACTCATCTTTGGAGTCAGCATCAAAGAAATCTACGACTTCATAAAGACGCACCAAACTGATGCCTAGACCTTTTGCTAGTTCTTCGGCGGTGATATCAAATTTATTTTTTGCCATGACTAAGCTCTCGCACTGATGCTTTGGTACATGGTGTTGATGCGATCGAATATCGCCGCGTTACCAGTTTTGTGATTATCGGGGTGCTAAACTTTGGAGAGGTTACGGTAAGACGCTTTGATATCCGCAGCAGTTGCGGTTTTCCCATTTAAGCCAAACACTTGCCATGGCCGGAAGTACTTGAAGATATCCACGCCATTGATGCAGTTCTCGCCTTCCTCTAAAGATTCGTTTGGCAAAACACCTATACACTGGCGGTAAAGTTTTTCCCAGGTTTCTTTGATTGAGAAGTTTAGGCTACCTATGCCGTCAGTGGCCATCTCAAAATTCTTAGATTTACGGAGAGCAGGAGTGCTGTCTACGGAAAAGCGTTGATAAATAGCTGCCTTGAGTTCGGCTATTGCTAAAGCTTTGGCTGGAGATGGCTTATTTAGTTTATTGGCGAGAGCTTGCCAGCTAGCGGCTTTAACCTTATGTGCTGTCTTGGCGGCGACTAAGGTTTTATGCTCTGCCTTGAGTGAGGCGACGGTGTACATGGCTGTTTCGGGGGTGTGGCTACTGACTATGTATCCAACCTGTCGTGATAAGTATCAGGATGAAACTAATTAATTAGGGCTTGATTAAGGGGTATTGACGATCGAGAACCTGTCCAGAAACTCCAGACTGCTACTGAAGCTCAGAAGAAAGAGAATATCGATACTCGCACCAAACAGATAGAACATGGGCTTCAAGCTGCTAAAGACTTGGGCTTAGGTGATTGGGCTGTCAAAGTCGCGGGTCGATCAAAGGTAATAAGTACCGATTGATAGTATCGATCGACTATGAAGACCAGCTAATCTACTACAAATATTTTCTAACTCACGCAGAATACGATAAGGAGAATTGGAAAAATGACGACTACTGTTGATAAGAAAAAATATCTAGATCTATTGGATACAGCCGATATCAGCCCCAAGGTAATCGAGACTGAGGAAGAATACGATCGGTTTCTAGCTGTGGCTCAGATGTTAATGCACAAACGGAGCGATCGCACTTCAGAGGAAACAGCCCTATTGATGTTGGTAGTTAAACTGATTGAAGACTATGAATCGATTCACCACAATTTAGATGACTGGGAAAAATCCACACCGAACGAGCTACTAGGGTACAATGTAACCAACAGCAAATAAAGCAGATGACTAAAACAGTAAAAAGCCGAATAGTGCAGGTTGGGAACTCACAGGGAATCCGACTACCCAAAGCCATGCTAGAACTGAGCGGGATTAAGGAGAATATCGAAATCGAGGTGAGAGATAATCAAATCGTGATCACAGCCGCAACTAAACCGCGAGTGGGGTGGAATGATGCTTTTGCTCAAATGGCTAGTGATGGTGATGAACTCGAACCACTCGAAGTTAAAAACTCATGGGATGAGACAGAATGGAACTGGTAGAAAGATTCGATGTCTTTTTGGTCAAGCTCGATCCTACTGTTGGCAGTGAGATCCACAAGACTCGCCCTTGTTTGGTAATATCACCAGACGAGATTAACAGTAATTTAGCAACGGTAATCGTTGCACCCATGACTACCAGCGGCAAAAAGTACCCAAGTAGGATTCCGGTTAGTTTTGATGATAAAGACGGTTTCGTAGCCTTGGATCAAATCCGATCGGTATCCAAGGATCGGTTACTCAAGAAATTGGGAACGATCGACATTGATACAGGTAAGGCTGTTTTAATGGCTTTGGGTGAAATGTTTGCAGAATAGATCGAAATAGCCCCCACCAGCAAAGGCAGGGGCTAGAACGTTCGCGTAGCGTCTCCGCTAGGAGAATCGATGGACTGTTACAAGCAGTTCAAACAAAAATAAGTAGTACTAAATATTATGGCATTATCACAACTAGAATATAGACAAATAACATTTAGCAATTGGGGTAGGATTGGGTTAAAAATTATCACCAACTCCTGTAACCTGCTCAGAGTATCATCTGAGTTCGGACTCTTAATCCGTTGGTTCCGAGTTCGAGCCTCGGGTTGCCCATAGCTGAGAATTTACCTAAATATTCATGGCTGCCAGATGTTGACGTGCAAGTCTGGCAGTGGTTGGAAATCAGTTATTTTTGATAATTTGTGACAGATAATAAATCCTCAGCTTTTGTGCTAAATCGATTAGTTAGGGTTATTAATTTGGAGAGAGTGTAATTGCGATTCTGCGACGGGGAGCGGCTTTGCTTCGGTGGGCGCGATCGACTACTCCAATCGTAGTATTGCTGCAAATCGAGATCGCTTACTGTTTGATTACGGCTTTCGGGGCGATCGCGACATTTACACTACATTAAAAAATTTCACAAATCTTTATCATCGGCTGGGATTAGCGTATACTACGAAAGCAAAGCTTAATCCCATGTTTAAAGGAGCAAAAATCTAATGTCGGAGGTGCAGCAGCCCCTCAGAGTCCCTAGGGAATTTTTGGGACCGCCTGATGACTTGAATCCCAATGTCTTCATGTTCTTTGGCGCGATTGCTCTAGTGACGATTTCCACGATCGGCTATTGGCAATGGCAGCTACCAGGTTGGTGTTGCTTCGGCTTCAATGTCTTGGCTTTACATATGGCAGGGACGGTCATTCATGATGCTTCTCATAATGCCGCTCATCCCGATCGGGTGGCGAATGCCATTATGGGTCATGTGAGTGCCTTGATGCTAGGGTTTGCATTTCCCGTATTTACCCGCGTCCACATCCAGCACCATGCCAACGTTAACGATCCCGATAACGATCCCGATCATTTCGTTTCCACAGGTGGCCCACTCTGGCTAATTGCTGCCAGATTTTTTTATCATGAGATTTACTTCTTTCAGCGCAAACTGTGGCGCAAATACGAGCTACTAGAATGGTTCCTCAGCAGGTTATTCGTGGGGCTGGTAATTTATTATGCTTGTCAACATGGTTTTACAGCATACATCTTTGATTTTTGGTTTTCGCCTGCACTGGTTGTCGGATTAGCACTGGGATTATTTTTCGACTATCTACCACATCGCCCATTCAAAGATCGCAATCGCTGGAAAAATGCTCGCGTCTATCCTGGCCCTATTTTAAACATCTTGATTTTCGGCCAAAATTATCACTTGATTCATCATCTATGGCCATCGATTCCGTGGTACAAGTATCAAGCTGCGTATCAGGCTACCAAGCCTTTGCTCGAATCAAAGGGGTGCCATCAATCGCTGGGGTTATTGCAGGGTAAAGATTTTCTGCACTTTGTTTATGACATCTTTTTGGGGATTCGGTTTCATCACAAAGCTGAGCCGGTGGAGTCAGCCAGTAGGGAAAAGTCTTCCTAATGTCGATGGTGTAAATTCAGCAACTGTGCTGAACTTATCTTCAGATTGCTTGTTTACCCAGCAGTCTTGGTTGTGTGAGTCGGTTCATTCTGACCCCCACAACCAAGACTGCTGTGCTATTCATGCTGCTGCACAACAGGGATCGCGAACTGGCAACTCGCGATCCCTGTTAGTATCAATTAACAATTTCTCGATCGTCCAGCAGCCGCGATCCGAACAAAATTGTCCGGTGTAAACATAAACTGCTGGGAACCGGGAATTATACAAGTAGTTAGTAAACCAGTCAGTATTCGGTCGTACCGCTGGTAAATGCAACCATCGCTAATTGGCGAAGCTGTGGTGATGTTTGCATTGTTGTCAAATGCCAAACCTGTCTAATCGAGTTCCCCACTGGCAAAAATGGTAACAAATCTTACTGATGGCGATCGAATTCATGTCTAATTACTGAAAATCGATCAGATTTATTACCTAACTTCCTGTAGAATCTAAGCAAAAATAAGTAATCCGACCGCAATCTCTTGCAATTTGGAGGAAAAACCTATCAGTAGCATCACCACCACCCAAACTATGTTAGCCACAGATAAGCCAGTCATTCACATCTGGGGTCAACACCCGCTCTCTGGAGAAGTAAAAATCAGTGGCGCGAAAAATTCCGCCTTGGTTGTTATGGCTGGAGCCTTGCTGTGCTCGACCGGTTGCCGCCTCCAAAATATTCCGGGGCTAGTAGATGTCGATAAAATGTGCCAGATTATCGAGGCATTAGGCGTCAAAATTCAACGGAACGGCGAAGTCTTAGATTTTGATACGACTGGTTTTAACTGTTACACACCACCGTTTGAATTAGTTTCCAAGTTGCGAGCAGCTTTTTTTGCGATCGGGCCGATTTTGGCACGATTGGGAGTGGCGAAAGTACCGATGCCCGGAGGTTGCTCGATCGGTGCTAGACCGATCGAATTACACGTACGCGGGTTACAGGCAATGGGTGCCCATGTGGAAATCGAGCATGGGATTGTCAATGCTTATTTGGCTGGGTCGAATAAACGCCTGCAAGGGGCGAAAATCTATCTGGATTACCCAAGTGTCGGCGCGACCGAAACCTTGATGATGGCGGCGACGCTAGCTGAAGGTGAGACGATCTTAGAGAACGCGGCCAAGGAACCGGAAGTTGTCGATCTGGCCAATTTCTGTATTGCGATGGGCGCGCAGATTACGGGTGCGGGTACCGATCGAATTGCGATCGTCGGTGTCGATAAGTTGCACGAGGCTGATTATAGTATTATTGCCGATCGAGTCGAAGCCGCGACCTTCCTTGTCGCTGGGGCGATTACCAATTCCGAAATTAGTATGTATCCAGTGATTCCCGATCATCTCACGGCGGCGATCGCCAAGTTAGAGCAGATTGGTGCCAAAGTAGTCATGGATGCGCCAGATCGCCTGCGGGTTATTCCCACGGGTACCCTCAAAGGGACGGATATCGAGACGCTGCCTTATCCCGCTTTTCCGACCGATATGCAAGCCCAATTTATGGCGATGCTCGCAGTGAGTGAAGGCAACAGCGTCATTACCGAAACTGTATTTGAAAATCGACTCCAACATGTGGCCGAACTCAAGCGGATGGGTGCCAATATTAGGGTTAAAGGCAATCATGCGATCGTCGAAGGCGTACCGTTGTTATCTGGTGCGACTGTCACCGCCACCGATCTGCGCGCTTCAGCCGCACTAGTCCTGGCGGGTTTAGCCGCTCATGGTAAAACGACGATTCAAGACCTCCATCACCTCGATCGCGGTTACGATTGCCTCGAAGCCAAAATGCGCAACCTGGGAGCCAAAATCGAGCGGGTGCGGGTCAATGCTGCGGGTGAAACCACCTACCGCTATGCCGAAGAAATCGTCCGCGTGTAAGCCAATTGACAAATGACGATCGCCGGCAACACTGCCGACGCGATCGTAAATAAACATGTATAGTGCGATCAGATAGGGGTAAATTCGTGTCACCATCGAAAGTTGCTCCTATCCACTTTCACCTATTTAGATAGATTATGCAGTTAAGATTAGGGGACACCGTACCCAACTTCACCCAAGCTACGACCCAGGGCACGATCGACTTCTTTGAATGGGCTGGCACTAGTTGGGTGATTCTATTTTCGCACCCTAAAGATTTCACTCCAGTTTGTACGACCGAACTTGGCGAAGTCGCCAAACTAAAACCAGAATTTGACAAGCGTAACGTTAAACCGATCGCCCTGAGTGTCGATGATGTAGACTCTCATAACGGCTGGGTTGGGGATATCCTTGAAACCCAAGGTTCGGCACTAAACTATCCGATTATTGCCGATCCAGACAAAAAAGTCTCTGACTTGTATGACATGATTCACCCGAATGCGAATGCGATGGTGACTGTCCGTTCGGTATTTATTATCGATCCCAATAAAAAGCTCCGGCTGACAATCACTTATCCGCCGAGCACTGGCCGCAATTTTGATGAGATCTTACGGGTCATTGATTCGCTCCAACTGACGGATAACTACAGTGTGGCAACTCCGGCCAACTGGGTTGATGGTGGCGATTGTGTAGTCGTACCCACCATCTCGACCGAGGAAGCTAAAGTGAAGTTTCCCAAGGGCATCACCGAACTCAAGCCTTATCTGCGGATGACTCCCCAACCAAATAAATAGATCGATTAGATTCACTCCAATCGAAAAAAGCAGCCATCAGGCTGCTTTTTGTCCATGAATCCTTGACAATACCTAACGAACGTGAGTTCGGGATCGGAGTAAGCTGGCGACTGTACTGACGTTGACTATCAATTATCAATTATCAACTATCAATTAAACCTAGCCTCTGGCACCCAGCTCCAACATCAGCTTGGACTTCTTGACACCATCAGGAATTTCCACTGGGTAATCGCCAGTAAAACAAGCCGAACAGAAATTATTCGGATCGCGCTCGGTCGCAGATAACATCCCTTCCCAAGATAGATATGCCAGCGTATCGACTCCAATCTGTTCGGCAATTTCTGCAACCGACTTCGTGGCCGCAATTAATTGATCCTGGGTATCGGTATCGATCCCATAGAAGCAAGGATGCGTCACTGGTGGCGAGGAAATCCGCATGTGGATTTCGGTCGCTCCCGCGTCTCGGAGTGCTTTAACCAGTTTCCGACTAGTCGTGCCGCGCACGATCGAGTCATCAATGACAATCACTCGTTTTCCCTTCAATACGTCTCGGAGCGGATTCAATTTCATCCGAATCCCGGCTTCGCGCATCTCTTGGGTGGGTTGAATGAATGTCCGCCCCACATAGCGGTTTTTGATCAAGCCTTCGGCATAGGGAATGCCCGATGCCTCTGAAAAGCCAATCGCCGCCGGAATGCCCGAATCAGGCACGCCGATGACGATATCCGCATCATGAAAAGATTCCTTCGCCAATTGTTTGCCCAGTCGCATTCGGTAGCTGTATAAACTCTCGTCGTGTACCCAACTATCGGGACGGGCAAAGTAAATCATCTCAAAAATACACAGCTTCGGCTGCACTTTGGTCGCCCAATCGATCGCGGTAACGCCCTCAGCGTCGATCCACAGCAATTCGCCAGGTTTAACATCGCGCTCGTATTCGGCACCAATAATATCTAGGGCGCAAGTTTCCGAAGCAACCACATAGTGACCCACACGATCGGGCATGAAGCCCAATACCAAGGGACGAATGCCATGGGGGTCGCGGATCGCCATCACCCCATCGGGAGTGGCGATCGTCAGACTGAATGCTCCAACGCATTGTTTACAGGCACTAATGGTTGCCTCTACCCACCCTTTGCCCGCGTTCACTTCTTCGCGAATTATCAACGCAATCATTTCGGAATCGATCGTCGTGCTCGGCTCGCACCCTCGTGCCAGTAGATATTCATGCAACTGAGCGGTATTGACTAGGTTGCCATTATGTGCTAGGGCAAGATTCCCCAATTTAGTTTCGACAATTACTGGTTGCGCATTGCAACGGCGACTAGATCCCGTCGTTGAGTAGCGAGTATGCCCGATCGCCAGTTGCCCTGACAGCTCTTGTAAAATCTCTGGATTGAAAACATGAGAGACCAAGCCCATATCCCGATGTTCGTGCATTTGGTTGCCATCAAAGGTGGCAATGCCCGCCGATTCTTGACCGCGATGTTGAAGCGCATACAAGCCAAAGTAGGTCAGCTTCGCAACTTCTTGTCCGGGGGCATAGATTCCAAACACCCCACAAGCTTCTTCAGGTTTATCGCTAGCGTTGTCGGGATCGGCACAGAGATCGAGGCGCAAGTCGCAATCAGGAATCATGAATGGCTATGGTGGTGAAAGGGTGGCACAGTTCGGGAAATGGTTGATGCTGGAGGAGATCTTAAATAATGGCAAGCGGGATGTATCGATCCTCAACCAATTATAGCTACAGCATAACGTAGCGCGTAGCCAAATATACATAGCAAATACTTTGGATGGCTATTAGCAATTCTCATGTCAGTTAAACTGGAGCATTTAGATTACTATTGTGAAAATTAGCAGCTTTATCTTTAACGATAAGATAACACGAAATCAACCGAGCTTCATTGGCCCCAAAGCCTTGCAAATCGCTAATTTTCGGCTGTCGGTCTTGCGACACAACTGGCGATTACGAAGATTTACTTGCCGCACTGTCTCTGTTTGTGGCATCATGAGCGAGCAATTAGGTCAGACGATCGTTATTTATACTCATAACCGATATATTGTAATGTCACAGCTCCATTGGTTAGACCTGAGTGAATACCTGGCGATTTCCATCGCCGTAGTCGGGGCGATCGCCGCTGCCGCATCTTCAACCTGGATCTATGCAGTAGTCCCGATGCTGATTAGTCTGATCCTCAATGCGATCAATCGATGGCGCGCGTACCAAAATATCCGCTTACACGAGCGGACATTGGAACGTAAGCTCGATCGCGAACTCCAGCAACAAGGTGAAGTCCTCCAGCAAGAAATCGCTCAAGCCCGCAGTTTTGCGACGGCTCTGGTCAAACAGACAATGGCGGCGAGTAAATCCGAACCAGCGGCACTAGTGGCAGCAAAACACCAAGAGGTGACTGCTTTAGAGCAAAAATTCGACCAGCACAAACAATTAATGCAGTCGATGCAAGATCATGTCAGTGGCGTCGAGGGCAGTCTCAAAGATGTTGTCGATTTGCTCGAAGCTAATGCGCTCAACGATCGGGTCGAGTATCTAGAACGTCATTTGATGGAAGTATCTCAACAGGTGGGGATCGAGCCAGCCGTACCAACTCGAATTGCTGCTACATCGATCCCCGCAGTTGCCGATGAGCCAGAAGTCGATATTACACCGCTGTTAGAGATGATTTCCGAAGACTTGATGTCTAGTGAGTTATTGCTCCCAGAAAACATGGTCTCGGGAGAATTAAGCGGCGATTTGTGGTCTAAACCAACGTGGCACCTTCAGCAAACGATCGAGGCTCACGGCGATTGGGTGCGGTGTCTGAGCTTTACACCCGATGGCACCAGGTTGGTGAGTGGTAGTTTCGATAAGACGATTAAATTGTGGCAAGTTGAGGTCGGCAAACTCGTACATACTTTCACCGATAGTCTCAAGGGGGTATTCGCCCTCGCTGTCAGTCCCGATGGTAAGCTGCTGGCGAGCGGCAGTTGGGATGAAACGATCTCGCTGTGGAATCTAGAAAGTGGCACTTGGATCCAAAATCTCACTCAACACCAATCCTCCGTGCGATCGCTGGCAATTAGTCCCGATGGTAAAACTCTCGTCAGCGGTAGTTTTGATCGGACGATCGTCCTGTGGCACTTACCAGCAGGCGCGGTGCAAACCACAATTGTCGATCTCGAACCGATTGCGGCGATTTCCTTGAGTGCTAGTGGTAAATTTTTTGTGAGTACTGGCGATGATGGCACCATCAAGATCTGGTCGTTAGCAACGGGAGCAGCGGTTGTCGAGTCAACCGCGAATAAACATTGTATCGGTTCCCTGGCGATCGACCCCGACGGGCAGACGATCGCCGCAGGTACCGTCAATGGCTATGTGGTCTTGTGGCAGCTACCTCACATCGACGATCACGGTCTCCCATCCCAAATCGATCAAGTACAGACAATTAAAGCCCACGCCGGGCAAATTAATGCTTGTGTCTTTAGTCCTGACGGTCAATATTTGATTACCGGCAGTGTCGATGGCAAAGCCAAGGTCTGGTATCGCGGCGAAGATCGCCAATTTCGCGATAAGGCCAGAAGCATCCTCAAAGGCGATCCGGGCCGCTCGGTGATGTCAGTGGCCATCTCGCAGCAAAATCAAACGATCGCCATTGGTGGCGCAGATGGTACTATTCAGCTATGGCAACGTATTTAGCGATCTACAGTTGCCGAGCTTGAAACCGACGATCGTGATTGCGAACTAACACATCGCTAGTTTCAATATTACTAAATTCGGTAAATTGACTGTTTAGAGATCGATAGAAATAATGCTACGCTTTTGTGAAAAATCACCTGTAGCGATCGAGGACTGGTGATCTCGATCGCAATCGCACATTTAGACCACAGGGCATCAAAGTTGCCGATCTCTCAATTTTAAGGAATAATACTAAAAACACTACCATTAAACTTTTTTAGCCAAAATTAAACTTAATCAAATTCTAAATTATGCGAATTCTAGTGACCGGTGGTGCGGGGTTTATTGGTTCTCATTTGCTCGATCGCCTGATGAAAGAGCAACACGAAGTAATTTGCTTGGATAATTTTTATACTGGAACCAAAAACAATATCCAGAAATGGCTCGGTCATCCCAACTTTGAGGCGATCCGCCATGATATTACCGAGCCAATTCGCTTAGAAGTAGACCAAATTTATCATCTTGCCTGTCCGGCCTCGCCAGTTCACTATCAAGCCAATCCGATCAAAACAACGAAAGTCAGTTATCTGGGCACGTCAAATATGCTCGGACTGGCCAAACGTACTAAGGCCAGATTTCTACTGGCATCCACTTCCGAAGTTTATGGCGATCCGGACGTCCATCCTCAGCCGGAAGAATATCATGGAAATGTGAATACGATCGGGATCAGATCTTGTTATGACGAAGGCAAGCGGATTGCCGAAACACTGAGTTTTGACTATCATCGTCAACACAAAGTCGAAATTCGGGTCGCACGGATCTTCAACACCTACGGGCCGAGAATGTTAGAAAATGATGGTCGGGTCGTCAGCAATTTTATCGCCCAATCTTTACAGGGTAAACCATTGACTGTCTATGGTGAAGGCCACCAAACCCGCAGCTTTTGTTATGTGACGGATCTAGTTGATGGCTTGATAAAATTGATGAATGGCGACCATACTGGCCCGATCAATCTCGGCAATCCTGAAGAATACACCATCTTGCAACTCGCCGAAAAAATTCGCGACAGGCTCAATCCTGGGCAGGAAATTAGCTTTAAACCATTGCCTCAAGACGATCCCAGAAAGCGGAAGCCAGATATTACCAAGGCAAAAACGCTCTTGAACTGGCAACCGACAATTTCGCTCGATACGGGATTGACGGAGACAATTGCTGAATTTAAACAACGTTTAGCAATTTAGACAGACGAGTTGCACTGTGGAAATAGCGAATGTGACGATCTCACTAGCACTGAAGATCGCGATTGCCCGATGTTTCACACTCGATCGATTTTCAATTCAAGTATTTATTAAGTTCAGAACAATCATCTTGGGGGTCAATTAAAAATGCGTGTTTGTACTATCGGAACTGGTTACGTTGGTTTGGTAACGGGAGCCTGTCTGGCCCACATCGGTCATGATGTCATTTGCGTCGATAACAATCCTGAAAAAGTCGCTATGATGAAATCAGGGCAATCGCCAATTTACGAACCAGGCTTGGCCGACATCATGCGATCGGCGATGGCTACCAATCGATTGCAGTTTACTACCGATCTGGCTGCTGGCGTCGAGCATGGCGAAGTCTTATTTATCGCCGTCGGCACGCCACCATTGCCCAATGGCTCTAGCGATACCCAATATGTCGAGGCTGTTGCTAAAGGGATCGGTAAACATCTCAATGGCGATTATAAAGTCATCGTCAACAAGTCTACAGTGCCGATCGGTTCTGGCGATTGGGTCAAGATGCTAGTGTTGGACGGGGTGGCCGAACGCCAACAACAACCGAGTCTGGTTGGTGCTGGCGAGCGCCGCCCCGCCGAACCAGCCTTCGACCCTAAATTTGATGTCGTGAGCAATCCCGAATTTTTGCGAGAAGGTTCGGCCATCTACGATACCCTCAATCCCGATCGGATCGTGCTGGGGAGCAACAATCAACAAGCGATCGATCTGATGTTAGAGTTATACAAACCGATTATCGATCGCCAACATGGCGAACATGCCGATCTACCGCCAGTATCGGTCTTGACTACCGATTTGGGTTCGGCAGAGATGATCAAGTACGCTGCCAACGCGTTCTTAGCCACCAAAATTAGCTTTATCAATGAGATTGCGAATATTTGCGAGCGCGTGGGTGCCGATGTCACTCAGGTATCTAAAGGTATCGGTCTCGACTCGCGCATCGGCAACAAATTCTTAAATGCTGGCATTGGTTGGGGCGGATCTTGTTTTCCGAAAGATTTAGCCGCACTCATTCATACTGGTGCTGATTATGGCTACGATGCTCGACTACTCAAAGCGGCGGTCAGTGTCAATCAACAGCAGCGGACACTAGTGATTCAAAAACTCCAAAACTCTCTGAAAATTCTCAAAGGCAAAACCATTGGTTTACTCGGTTTGACTTTCAAACCCGATACTGATGATTTGCGCGATGCACCCGCTCTTGATATAATCCAGATATTAATCGAGTTGGGTGCTAAGGTTAAAGCATATGACCCGATTGTTTCGTCTGAATCTTTACCACATCCCTACTTAGCTAATGTTAATCTGGTCGATAGTCCACAAACCTTAGCAACCGATAGTGATGCTATTGTATTAATGACAGAATGGTCTGAGTTTCAAGATATCAATTACCAGCACTTAGCTAAACTAATGCGTTCGGCGATCGTCGTCGATTGTCGGAATTTTCTATCTCCAGC
This sequence comes from Chamaesiphon sp. OTE_75_metabat_556, assembly GCF_031378165.1. NCBI lineage: Bacteria > Bacillati > Cyanobacteriota > Cyanophyceae > Gomontiellales > Chamaesiphonaceae > Chamaesiphon > Chamaesiphon sp. OTE_75_metabat_556. The sequence goes on along the minus strand of NZ_JANNDR010000585.1, from coordinate 46,881 downwards.
AATGTTGACCGCAGCCGGTTTTCAGCATATTGGCATTGGTTGCTAGTCAATCTCAGATACCCAGTATGCCAATACATCGACATACTGGGTATTTTTATATTTACCGATGGTGTTAACTATTAATAGATAGTAAAATTATTTGGCCGCACTTACTGACACGATATATCCTTGTGTCTAGTCAAATCGGCATACTTTTTATGATACGACTATTCTAGCTCGATTACTTCAGCCATTTGGCGGTTCATTGCCCACCTGTTCTATCAATATTCCAACATGAAAGAGAGCTTTCCTGAGTTTAATCCTCCCAGACTAATGCAGTCCCCAGAGTCAGTGAAACCTCGTCCAAATGGGTTCTCTGAACCACGGCAAGAAGACGGGATGGGTGTGGGTGCCATCCTGAATGGCTTGCGTAAATATTGGTATGCGTCCCTGCTCACCACGGCCTTGATGTTGGGGACAGTCGGTTATGTGACTTGGAAGCAAGTCCGGATCTACAGATCGGCGGTGCAAATCGCGATCGATTTAAAATCCAGCTCTAGTAACAGTGTTGCTGAAAAATTGGCTGGTGAAGCTTCTGGTAATGGGCAGTCTGAAGATCGGGTGATCGCGATCGAGACGATTACCCAATCGCTCAGAAGTAAAAGTATGATCGAAAAAGCAATTTTGTCGATTCCCGATCCAAAATTGCGGCCACCGCTGGCTCAAGTTTTACAAGGTTTGGCGATTCAGTCCAAGCCAGATAGTAATGTTTTAACGGTTAGCTACGTATCGCTTTCCCCTCAAGAAATTGTGGCTGTGCTCAACGCGTTGAGCAAAGTTTATATTGAGTATAGTATTACTAACAAGAAAGCGCGGACGAATAACTCGATCGAATTTATCGAGACCCAATTACCTGGTTCACAAAAACGATTAGATGCTTCTGCTTCCCAGATCGAGCAATTTCGGATTAAGTATCGATTTGTAGATCCAGCGACTTCTGCTGGTGCCTTGGATGGTTATCGTCAAAGTATCGTTGCCAAGATTAATGAATCTCGCTCGACTTATTACCAAACCCAAAAGGAGTACGAAGAATTAAAGAAACAACTTGCGAACGTCGGGTTGGCATCCAACGCTAATCTGAGTACAACCATGTTGACTCAAGATAGTGGCTACCAAGGCTTGTTTACTCAACTCCGGGAACTAGAACTAAAATACAATCAAGAAAGCGTTCGCTTTAGTCCCGAAAATCCGCTAATTGTGGCATTGAAAGAAAAACGTGATGCCGTGTTAGTCTTATTGAGAAATCGCGCGCAGCAAGTGCTCAAACGGCAAGTCGCCGATAGCGAACTAACTCAAGGTAGCATTGCTAACTTTGGGAATAATCTCGCACAAAATCTCGCCAATAAACAAGCTGAACTTGAAACTAGGTTAGTAGCCCAAACAGCTCAATCGCAAAGTTTGGAAGCAGTCTATCAACAAGTCCAAACCCAAATTGGCCAATTACCAGGATTGCAAAAACAATATACTGAAATGCAAAGGGAGTACCAAATTGCTTCCCAAGAATTGACGGCATTCAAGCAAAAAGTTCAAGAGTTGAAAATTGTTAATGCCGAACAAGTCGTACCGTGGAAATTATTAGATCCCCCAGAACTTCCTCGCTCGCCAGTTTCACCTGATGTTCCCCGCCAAATGGGCTTGGGAGCGATCGGAAGTATCTTGGCTGGAATTTTTGTATCGTATGGTTTGAACAAACTCGATAATCGAGTTGACAATCCCGATAGTGTGAAAGTGATGACTGGGATGCCCATTTTGTCCTTAATTCCCAGGGTGGATGATTTGGAACATTCTTCCTCAACGCGCGGTAGTACCTTTTTACAAACATCTAAAGGTAAGAATAAAGATTATTCTTATTGGAGTTTTATTGAATCAATCCGCACGCTAGCGTTGGGGATTGGATTGACATCAGTTGGTGCTGCCTCGATTGCTGAGAATCGAGAAGATAAGCTACCAGGTAAAATTATCGCGATGACTTCTTCGCTGCCAAAAGAAGGTAAATCGACGATTACTTTCCATACTAGTAACACCCTGGCCGAGTTAGGTTATCGGGTACTACTCATCGACGCGGATCTGCACAAATCTTCGATCGCACATTTGTGCGCGAACTCACCACTATTCAAACGCGAAGAATGTGAGAGTGAGGATGGTTTGAGCGATGCCATTGTAGGCAATCAGAACTGGAAAGATTTAATCAAAACAAGTTCAACTTCTAACTTAGATGTGATGTTCTCTGGCAGACAAACTGTCAGCTCGATCGTGTTATTTAACTCACCACGATTACTGAAATTGATGGAAGAATGGCGTAAAGAATATGATTATATCATTTTTGATACGCCACCAATTGTTGGGGTCAGCGATACGCGATTACTATCGAGCTTGGTGGATGGACTAGTCTACATCGTCAGCTTGAATGTCGCTCAAAAACAAATTATCGATCGCGGTATCGATATCATTTCATCCCTAAGAACTCCAGTATTGGGTCTGGCGATCAACCGCGTTGAAAATCAACATTCTGGTTACAACAAGTATTATCAGTACTATCATGCCGCTCAAGATCTAGTCGGGAAAACAGATAGTACTAAAGTTCTCAGCCCAGAAAAACAGGGCGTGGAAGTGTAGGCACACTTCCTATTGCTTAGTAACAATCATCGATCGAGTCGGCATTTTGGTGCAGTATTTAAAGTAAAGTAAGCGAACGCAATCTACCCCTCGATTGTCGAGTCTTAACTACGTGGGGAAGATGCGTTCGTTCGCGAACTGGAGCCAGTCGCCGGACATTTATTTGCAACTATCTCGATGCTGCAGATCACCGCAGTTAGGGTTTTTCCTCGATTGCAAATCATTCGTTGGTTTTATCCTGCGATCGATTAGTGTTCGATTGAATGCCAGCAAATTAGTGGTAGGTAAACATCGATTGTGTTGCTAGCTAACCGATCGAATCGTTTTATCGCCTGGTTGCCAATCGATCGGACAAACTTCTTGGGGATGGGCTTGAACGTGCTGAATCGCTTGCAGGACGCGGAGCGTTTCATCGACACTGCGACCGAATGACAGATTGTTGATCGTGGCATATTGTAAAATACCCGAACGATCGATAATAAATAAACCACGCAAAGCAGCTCCCAGAGTGGGATCTAAGACATTGTATGCCATGCTAATTTCTTTTTTGAGGTCAGAGATCAGCGGATAATTGATATCGCCTACGCCGCCCATTTTGCGTTCGGTTTGAATCCAGGCTAAATGAGCGAACTCACTATCGACTGAAATGCCCAGGATCTCAGTATCGAGTGCTTGAAACTCAGCATAACGATCGCTAAAAGCGATCACTTCTGTCGGGCAGACAAATGTAAAGTCTAGTGGATAAAAGAATAAGACCACATATTTACGATATCGTGATAATTGGATCTGTTGAAATTGCTGACCGACAACCGCAGTCGCCGTGAAATCTGGGGCAATTTGACCTACTCGCAGACAGCTTTGAGGATAATCGTTCATGAAATTAGTTTCGATTTAGATATGTAAGTGCTAGAGCGTGTCATCGATCTTTGGTGACAAGTTATGACCAATTGACAGATTAGGCTCCGACGCGATCGACATCGAGATCGGTGCGGGACTTCAGAGCGATCTCTTCAACATCAACTTAATTGCCAACTCAGCAAACTTGTCTGTAAACATGTCACGATCGTCAAAACGCAACGCGGTGGATTTAGTTAGTGTTGCAACTGTCAACTGATTTAATGTTAGTGTGGAAAATGTCGATCGCCGTAGATCGAGCTTAGCTACTAGCGATCTATTAATCTAACATTCACAATTGTCAACTAGTATGGGTCTCCTCACGCATTTATCATTACTCGTTACAGACCTCGACCATACCTTAGTTGGCGACGATCGCTCGCTAGAGCAGCTCAAGCAGATCCTCGATCGCTATCGGCAAACTTATGGCACTAAGATCGTCTATGCCACCGGTCGATCGAAGACATCATATCAAGAGTTAGCGCACGCCAAATCTTTACTGGCACCTGACGCACTCATTGCTGCTGTCGGTACGGAAATCTATCTCAACACAGCGACGGATGCCGATCCAGAATGGGTAGAGCAGCTCGGTCGCAATTGGCATCGCGATCGGATCGTGGCTATTGCCAGTCGATTTGCCGACTTAGAACCTCAGCCTCCAGCCGAACAAAGACCATTTAAGGTCAGCTATTACCTCTCGACTAGCGTCGTTGCCGCTGTCATACCTCAGCTACAAGAGTTATTATTACATCAAGGGCTAGCTGCCGATATTATCTATAGCGGCAGTAGAGATTTAGATATCCTGCCATCAGGAGGCGATAAAGGTCAAGCCGTCCAATTCCTGCGCCAGCGATGGCAGATCGATCCGATTCAGACAGTCGTGTGTGGAGACTCTGGTAACGATATTTCCCTATTTAAATATGGCCAAGAGCGCGGCATCATCGTCGGCAATGCCCAGTCAGAATTACGACTCTGGCACGAGCTACATCCCGCCAACTATCATTATCTCGCTGTGGCTGAATGCGCTGATGGGATTTTGGAAGGATTGAAATATTTTCGATTTGTCTAGGCGTTAAGCCGATCTAGCCATGAATATTCCGTTGGGCAGAGATAGAGTTAGAGGGCGTTCGTGTAGAGTTTTATCAAGATCCAGATCGCGCTCCTGATTTGGACTGTAATTGGGTTAACAGGATACTGCGTAAGCGATCGCATCCTGGCTACTACCTTGATCTCAGCCACAATCGCCGCATCGACCCACTTGACAAAATCGTAAATATACCTCAACTTGACACAGTAGTGGCCACTGTCAATAGCACACGCCCAACCTAAATTTTCTCACCAACTTCCGACGACCTCAAAACGCCCATATGTCAACTCTCGTCATCGTCGAATCTCCGACCAAAGCCCGCACCATCAGTAAGTTTTTGCCATCTAGTTATGTGGTCAAGGCTTCAATGGGGCACGTTCGCGATTTGCCACCATCGGCTGATGAAATCCCGCCAGAGTTTAAATCTCAAAAGTGGGCAAACCTGGGAATCAACGTTGAATCTGGATTTGCGCCGCTGTATATCATCCCCAAAGACAAGCGCAAGATCGTTCAGGAACTAAAAACCGCGCTTAAAGGTGCCCAAGAACTGATTCTGGCAACGGACGAAGATCGCGAAGGTGAGAGTATTAGTTGGCACCTATTACAGCTCCTCAATCCCAAAGTCCCGACCAAACGGATGGTATTTCATGAGATTACCAAAGAAGCGATCCAGAAAGCACTGAAGAATTGCCGGGATATCGACGAGCAAATCGTCCACGCCCAAGAAACGCGGCGGATTCTCGATCGATTGGTCGGTTATACGCTCTCGCCACTATTATGGCGGAAGATTGCCGGCGGTTTATCGGCTGGGCGCGTGCAGTCAGTAGCAGTGAGATTATTAACGATCAAAGAACGCCAACGGCGGGCGTTTAAATCAGCCCAGTATTGGGATTTGAAAGCACTACTCGCCCACAACAAAGCCGAGTTTGACTCGAAGCTAGTCACCGTCGATGGCACGAAAGTAGCCACGGGTGCAGATTTCGATCCGAATACAGGGAATCTGTTAGCGGGTAAAAAAGTTAAAGTCCTCAACGGTGTAGAAGCGACGGCGTTAGTCGAGAATCTCAAAGGCAAAACCTGGACGGTCACCGGATTAGAAGAAAAACCCGTCACCCGTAAACCCGCACCGCCGTTTACGACTTCTACCCTCCAACAGGAAGCCAACCGCAAACTGCGCCTCTCCGCGCGGGAAACCATGCGCGTCGCTCAAAGCCTGTACGAACAAGGTTATATCACCTACATGCGGACGGATTCTGTCAGTCTCTCCGCCCAAGCGATCGATGCCGCCCGTGCCTGCGTCCTAGACAAATACGGCCAAGAATATCTCAGCCCCAAGCCCCGCCAATATAGCACCAAATCCAAAGGTGCTCAAGAAGCCCATGAAGCGATTCGTCCGGCTGGGAGCAGTTTTCGGACGCCGCGAGAAACTGGACTAGCTGCCAAAGAATTGCAGCTCTACGATCTAGTCTGGAAACGCACGGTCGCCTCCCATTTGGCTGATGCCCGCCAAACCCAACTCAGCGTCGATTTACAGGTCGAGAACGCCGGATTTCGTTCCTCTGGTAAGCAGATCGATTTTCCTGGCTACCTGAGAGCGTACGTCGAAGGCTCTGACGATCCTAATGCGGCGATCGAAGACCAAGAAATCATTCTCCCCGCTTTAGTCAAAGGCGATCGACCCGATTGTCAAAAACTCGATCCGATCGACCATCAAACCCAACCCCCCGCCCGCTATACCGAAGCATCCCTGGTCAAGATGCTCGAAAGTGAAGGGATCGGGCGTCCGAGTACCTATGCCAGCATCATCGGCACGATTATCGATCGCGGCTACGCTCAACTCCAAAACAACGCCCTGGTGCCGAGTTTTACCGCTTTTGCCGTTACTGCGTTGCTCGAAAAAAACTTCCCAGATCTCGTCGATCCCAGCTTCACCGCGCGGATGGAACAAACTCTCGACGACATCTCGACTGGTACGACGCAGTGGCTGCCCTACTTAGAAAAATTCTATTTAGGTGAAAACGGACTGGAAAATCAGGTCAAACTCGGCTTCACCGATATCGATGCAACTCTCGCGCGGACGATCGATCTTGGCGATCTCGATGTCAAAGTCCGGATCGGTAAATTTGGTGCCTTCATCGAAACCGAATCCGGTAACGCCTCCATCCCCAAAGATCTCACCCCCGCCGATCTCGCCCCCGAAACGATTGAGATGTTGCTCAAACAAAAGAGCAGCACCCCCGACACCCTCGGCAATCACCCTGAAACTGGCGAACCGATCTATCCCAAACTCGGCCCCTTCGGACCCTACGTCCAACTTGGCGACAAGGACGAGGATAGTAAGAAAAAACCCAAACAATCTTCCTTGCCCAAAGGGATGAAACTCGAAGATGTCACCCTCGAAATCGCCGTCGAACTGCTCAAACTCCCGCGCAGTCTCGGCGTTCACCCCGAAACTGGCGGCAAACTCCAAACCAACCTCGGTCGATTTGGTCCCTATATCCTCCACGATCGTGGCAAAGAGGGCAAAGAGTATCGATCGCTCAAAGCCACTGATGATGTCCTCACCGTTACCCTAGAGCGCGCGCTGGAAATCCTCGCCGAACCCAAATCTACCCGTGGTGGTAAGAAAGAACCGCTGCGGACGATCGGCAACCATCCCGACGATAACGAACCGATCTCGATCTTTGCTGGCCCCTATGGTAAATATATCAAGCACGGCAAAATTAATGCGGGTATCCCTGAAGGGGAAACAGTTGAAGGGATTAGCTTAGAGACGGCAATTAGTTTGCTAGTGGCTAAAGGTGGCACAGCGAAGAAGACAACTACGAAAAAGGCTACAACTACCAAGAAAGCAACCACGACGAAGGCTAAAGCTACGACAACTAAAGCGAAAACCACCACAGCCAAGAAAACAACTACGGCTAAAAAAACGACGACCAAATCGAAAACTAGCTAACTGTAGAGATCGACTCATAGTAGAATAGGAACCCGACTTCTTCAAGAAGTTGGGTTTCTGTCCAATCGCTGTCTGCGTAGACTCGAGTACTCCTAGCAGAACGAATAGAGTTGAGTATATTGTAACAACCGCTCGATCGCTAATCGATGACGTGAATCGGGCCGTGGGTGCTGGCACTAAAAAACTGGCGCATGAGGGGATTGTCGGTCGTATCGATATCAGCGGTGCTGCCATCCCATTGCACTTTCCCTTGATAAATAAAGACAATTCGATCGGTCGTGCGGCGAATGGTGCTGTTCTGGTGCGTCACCATCACATAAGTACTGCTGCCAGCTTTAGATTGGAGATCCCGTACCAAATCCTCGATGACTGTAGATGCGATCGGGTCTAGTCCAGCGGTTGGCTCATCGTATAACAAGACTTCGGGATTGTCTTCGGGTCGATCGGGATTGGACATAATGGCGCGGGCAAAGCTCACCCGTTTACGCATCCCGCCGGATAATTGGGCGGGATATCGATCGGCCACATCAGCCATCCCGACCATCGCTAATTTAATTTCGACTAGCTCCCGAATTTGCTTGCGATTGATGCGGGACTGTTGAAACAACCGAAAACCCACATTTTCCTCGACAGTCAGCGAATCAAACAAAGCGGCTTGTTGAAACACCATCCCGATATAAATCGGGTCGTTACCATCTTCAATCAATCCATGCCGCTGTTGTCCCCGAATCCATACTTCACCTTCATCAGGAGCGAGTAGTCCCGCAATGATGCGTAGAATCGTGGATTTACCCGTTCCTGATGGCCCGATAATGCCCAAACCTTGCCCAGGATAAATATTGAGATCCATCCCGTCTAAAATCACGTTGTTACCAAATGCTTTGGAGACTCCACGTAGCTGAATGATTGGTTCCATCGAGTGGTGAATAGTGAATAGTGGATAGTGGATAGTGGATAGTGGATGGTGGATGGTGGATAGTGGATGGTGGATGGTGTTTGAGATTGCTTTTAAGTATCTAGGCTTTACAGGAAAGGATAAACTGTTCGATCGCTATCGACGATCTACTTTGAATGGGTTTGAGTCTCGATCGAAAAGACTGTTCTTTTCACTATCCACTATCCACTATTCACTATCCACTAATCTGCCGAATTATACTGCTGAGTAAAGATGCCGCCAACGGCGGAGATTGTCGCTAGACATAGTAAGACAGTGGGGACGCCGAGAGCGGTTTCGGCGATGCCAGTTAGTGCTAGCGGTAGACTCAGGGCGATATTAATCGCATTATTTTGGAGTCCGAACACTTTGCCGCGCATTTCTTCTGGAGTTTCGCTTTGGATTGTCGTCTGCATCGGAATCAAGACACCCGCACTAAATACGCCCATACCGACCAAGCAGACTAGACTCAACCAGAGGGTGTTGGAAAATGATAACCCAATTAGTGAGGCCGCCACCCCGATCGAACCATACAAACTCAATTGGGCGCGGGACAATTTGCGATCGAGATAACCCAAACACACCGCTCCCAATGCCATCCCAACGCCCCCAGCAGCTAGCAGAAATCCAAATTGAGAAGCTTTGATTTCGGGTAATAATTCAGCCATTCGGACCGCAACCACCGTCATCGAAGCAATTACTGATTGTAAAATTACTAGTTGAATCAGTGCGCCTTTGATCTGTCTATTTTCGCCTAGATAGCGAACTCCATCTTTGAGATCGGCTAAGATATGCGGCTCAGATCCAGTCGGGATTTGCTTGGTTTCGCCCGTACGGATAACCAGGAGTAAAATCCCCGCCAGTGTATAACTAGCTCCGACCAATAATTCTTTACCGATATTTACTCCCAAGCCGATACTTGCGCCCAAACTATCTGCTAGAGCGAGAATTGGGTCACCGATCGCAAATCCGACAATCAGCGAACCCATCGCCGTGGTCGTGTAGAGCGAATTTGCCGAGAGTAAATTGGGCTTATCGACAATCATCGAAATCGCCGATTGCTCGGCGGGAGCAAAAAATTGACCGAGGGTAGATACTGCAAAAGTGATAACTAACAGAATCTCAAACCCAAAAGGTAAATTTGCCACAACTTGCCCTCTAGTCAGCCATAGTAAAAATGGCACCAGCAGCACCAATCCGCCCCGCAGGAGGTTGGTAATTACTAAAACTTCTTTTTTGTGCCAGCGATCAACAAATATCCCCGCTAGAGAGCCAAATAGCACGGCTGGAATCGTATTAGCGATCGTAATCGCCGATACCCAACCACTGATGCTCTGATTTTCCGATTGAAATTGACTTTCAATGATCGCAATCATCAAGACCAGATAAACTTTGTCTGCTAGCTGGGAAAAGATTTGACCACTCCACAAGGTGACAAAATTGCGATTTTTGAGAACTGCCAAGAATCCTGGTTGCGGGACTTCAGCTTTATCTACCACATCAGTTTGCGCGTTGACGGCTACCGGATCGGCTGGCACTGCCGCACTCTCTTGCCGATCGGCCGTGAGGTCGGTAGGTTCGTGTTCTGGTACTTTGTTGTCAAAATCAGATAGTCGCATTGAATAATGTGGTAGGGCTGTGATAACCGCTGAAATTAAAGTTTGATGTTAAAAAAAATCCAATTTGCGCTGGGACTGGATCTGCTCAAGGTATGGCAGTTCGATCTTCATGCTAACGGGTTAAATATCTTCTATTTTAAAGGGATTCGGTGAGACTCGACAGGCAGAGACTCACTTGCAGTTCGATCTGATGCTAGCTGGTGAATTAGGAAGTAGTATTATCCCCACCTATATTAAGTCGATACTTCATTTATGGCGAGGGTGAAAGCCGCACCTCGATTTAATTTGACAGCTCTTAGTGTAGCGGGTTTCTAGGGGACTGGGGGACTAGGGGATTGGCTATTATAAATCGATGAGCGCAGCGGATTTGATCTGAATGTTGAGGTGGTAGTGGATGTATTGACGCAAGATCCGCTCGATCCGCCGCCAGACGCCAGCGATTGCCAGATCGGAGATGGTATCGAGGGAAAATTTGTCGATCGCCAGATCCAGCCTGTCGAGGTTCGGATCGGAGAGATGCTGAAAGCAGAGTAAATCTAAGGCGGTGAGGCGATAATTAACAGCCACACTCGGATCGTCAGTGACGACACCTAATTCGACAGTGCTACCAGCTTCGATACTAAAGCCGATTTGCCAGTTAATCGTCGTGAAATTTGGCTCGATCGATTGTCTGGTTACGCAGCAATCATAGACCTGGGGAGCGATCCCATCGAGTGCGAGTAGGTGAAAAATACCTTGACACAAATGGGCGATCGATCCGGTATTGTCACCGCGATCGAGGCTATTTAATCTGCCCAAATGCAGCAACAGTAATTGATACAATTCTTCTTGCGGACGCTCGCTCAAGGCTTGTGCCAAGACGATTTCGGCTAGGTACTGACTGGCCGCGAGTTTACCCAAATCGTCGATTAATTTCCGATAGGAAATCGTTGTCTGGGCTTGGGTAATTGTGTCGAGAGATCGACCTTTAGCAATTAATAAGTCATTCACCATAAACAACGTACAGCGTCCGCCGAGACTCGATTTCGACTTGCGCGCACCAGGGGCGATCGCTTTGATTAAACCATGTTCGCGGGTGAGGATCGTCACCAATCGATCATTTTCACCGATCGGAATTGCTTTGAGATTAATCCCTGTCGCTTTGTATGTACCGCTCATGAACTTGGTGCTGCTGACAAACCTTTATAATATAGACTTTTAAGAGACGCAACTTGCCGCTCTTAAACCAAATCATCGAATTGCTGTTGACTAAAGATGACACTATCGATCGACCAGAAACAAACTTTTCTCCGCAATATTTGGTACTATGCAATCCCTGGCAGACAACTCAAAGCCGGACAGATGTTTGCCAAACAATTACTCGGCGAACCAGTTGTCTTCGGACGCACTCAGGGTGGTGAAGTCTTTGCCCTGCGTGATATCTGTCCCCATCGGGCAGTCCCCTTGAGTTGTGGACGGCTTCATGGGGATGAGATTGAATGTGCTTATCATGGCTGGCGATTCGATCGCACCGGCACATGTACGCTGATACCCGCGCTGAATGAAAATCAAGATTTAGACTTGAGTAAGTTCCAAGTCCGCAGGTACCCAGTGCGGGAAGTCCAGGGGAATATCTGGATTTATATGTCAGATCGCGATCGGGGAGATGTGGAGCCGACTCATGAAGTCCCGATGGTGGCTGGGTTTGAAGGGGATACTTACCAAGCGGTCGTGACGATGAACTTCCCCTGCTTTATCGATCATGCCGTCGTCGGCTTGATGGACCCTTCCCACGTTCCCTTCGTCCATCGCGCCTGGTGGTGGCGAACTGATGCCATCCTCACCCCAGAAATCAAAGCCTTCGATCCGTCTCCCTACGGCTTTACGATGCGCCGTCATCGCCTAGAACGGCAGACGTTTTTCTATCAGTTAATCGGCGGCGATGCGGAGGTAGAAATTGCCTTCTCATTACCAGGCGTACGGATCGAGCAAATTGTGACCAATACCAGTCGCGTCGCCAACATGACAGTAATTACGCCGATTTCGGAAACCGAAACCGAAGTCACGACGCTATTTTATACAACGATCGGTTGGTTCAAACCCTTGCAACCGCTACTGATCCCGTTCATCCGGACGTTTTTGGGTCAGGATCGGGAGATGGTGGTGAAGCAACAAATCGGATTAAAGTACAATCCACCATTGATGTTAATCAGGGATGCAGACACCCAAGCCAAGTGGTATTACCAGCTTCGATCTGAATTTATCAAATCTAGAGCTGAAGAGCGGGAATTTATCAATCCGGTCAAGTCACAGGTGTTGAGTTGGCGAAGTTGAACTAGAACCACCTACCTGTGAATCTGATGGTGGTGGCATCGATGTCGTGAGTCTCGATTTTATTCAGGAGTAAACCTGACCTGCTGACGATCGCAAATCGGAGTTTTACTCGCGACTGTCCCCAGAGATATCACCAGAAATCGAACTCGAACCAGTGAGCATGTCTTCGAGTTCCATGCGCTGTTCCATTTGCCGCAAGAAGTAACCAGTCATCATCGCCGAACCGAGGAGATTGGCGAGATTGTCGCGATCTGTGTTGACTTGGACACTAAAGCCCTCATTGGGCAACATTCCGAGCAAACCTTGAATGTTGTGGGTGATAATATCTTTGACCTGGGGAGTTGTCGCCTTAGCAATTTGAGCTAAGACTTCTGGGGATTGATGTTGAAGGTACTTCAGCAATTGGTTGACCTGAGCATCTTCAGATTTGCGTTCCAGAAAATCAGGATTAAATGCCATTATGACTTAATAGTTAGATGGATCGAGGTGATGATTTAGTCGGCGGTGAGCGATTGACTCGATATAGAACATGATACTGTGTTATTGATCGAATCGCAGCGGCTGGGTTACTGCTGTTATTATGCCCGCAGAACGGTTATCCGCATCGATCGAGCTAAATTTCGCATTGAAAGTTGAGGAAAAGACAACCTAGCCAAGATTGGGACGAGCGCGATTATGCTGGCTCAGTAGTGGAATCCACCCCATGCTCTTCCCGATTTAAGATGGTGGCAATTTCGAGCTGTTCGGCTACTTCTGGCTCGCTAGTGGCTGCGGCGACTAGCTGCTGAATGGGGAGATCTTTAAGTTCGTAAGTCCGGTGAAATTTGTCGGTGACTTGCAATAATGAAGAGCGACTGCCTACTTGTCGGCGTTTGCGCACGAAGCCGACTTCGACTAGTTCTTGGACGTGCTGATAAGCACCACTGCCTCTCAATTCTACTAGATCGGTTTGGGAAATCGACCCTTTGATGGCGATCGCCGCCAGCGTGCGCAGCGCACCCGTCCCGATTTCGGGAGGAATCATTTTATCGATCAGCGTTTGAAAAGACGATCGCAGTTGTAATGTATAACCAGTTGGCGTTTCAACTACTTCGAGGGCACTATCGCGATGATTGTAGTCGTCCATCAATTCAATCATCGCTGTTTCGGCTGCATCTCGATCGCAGCCCGCACATTCGGCGATGGCCGCTAAATCCAGGGGTTGTCCCTTGAGATACAAGATCGCTTCGATTTGACTGGAGAGACGAAACATTTAGATTAGTTGATAGTTGATAGTTGATAGTGAAGATGACCAGCAACTTAGTAGATCTGGCTGTTGAATGTTACCCAGCATCTAGGTTGCAGATATTATCGAACTGGTAAATATTTATGCTAACTAACTTAATCGATCGACGATCGCTAGCGTGAGTGATGTTCGCGGTTGAAATCTCTGACAACATCAATCTTACTCGAAGAAGACCAATTCATCTTTTTCTAGTGCCATTTCATCGAGCGATTGCCAGCTTGGTTTCCACTGAGTGAGATCTTTAAGAGCCTGAGCATTGATCCAAAATCGGACATCAGGATCGCAGGAGGAAACCATCTCGGCAAATACCCATTTACCGTCATGTTTGCGATTGACGACCTGAAAGTGTCGCCAGCCCCACATTTTTTGGGTAGCCGTCCACTTGGAGCCGAGTAGGTGAGGGAATTTCTGTTTTTTTGCCATTGGGAGTTAGGGCGCAGATAATAGAGAATCGCGATCGATCTTAGCGTTCGGGCATTATTTCTTCACGGGATAACTTACGCCAGAACTTAGAGGAGATGGCGATCTCTAGAGTAACCTGAATTTCTCCTGGGGGAGAGGCTGCGCCAACGGGATCGGGAAAATCGATCAACTCTGATCGAATAGAGGCTAGAGTTATCGATCGAACAAATTCTGATCGCGAACTGATGTTAGTTTACGTTTAATGCCTACCACTGCAAATCCAGCTAGCGCAGTACCAATGAAACTAGCTGGTTCCGGTACGGCTGTAGAATTTGTACTGGCATTAAGAATATCGAAAGCATATGCAGCAGTTCGATTGTCAAAGTCTCCAGTCCCACTAAAATGAGTGGCAATAGTACCAAACCCAGCCGAATTATTCCCAAAAGCGGAGATCGCTACTTGATAGGTTCCGGCGGGGAAAACTTCACTAAATTGAAAATCTAGGTTTCCCAATCCAATATCGTCCCGTTCATCATACCAATTACCAGCCGCATCGAATAAGGTCATATTCAGATCGAAACCACCAGCCGCGATCTTTGTGCCAGCAGCATTGTTACCACCACCCCAACTGTAGGATTGGATCGTCACATTGGAGATTCCATCCGCTGTAAATGCAAATAATGCTACAGCGTTGGGATTGGCTAAATTTCCAGTAAAAGAGAGATCGGCTCCGCGTGCAGGAGCAGAATTTAGCACCATTCCTGTTGATGTTGCCATTCCTAGTAACATCGCATTGACAAAACTTTTCTGAAGGGAAGTAGGAGAATTTTTCATTGTTTGATTACATCTAAAAATACTTAGCATATCTGTAGTGATTTCGATCGCGACACCCGCTCAAATAATCCGAAAACTATCATTATTTAAAGTCGGATTGCCAACCAATTGAGCGAGTCGGACTTGAGCCATACCGCCAATCCCATCCGCATCGAAGAATAATCCCCCCGATGTATCGTTATAAATAAATCTTTGGCTACTGGTGGTTGCTGATGAGCCTAAGCTGAACATTGAAGCATCTAATACCCCAGCATTTCCCACCACACTAGAGCCACCAAATCCAGCACTAGCGATCTCGATCCGATCTGACCCAGTTACAAAATCATGAATCTTGTCGATACCGTCAGTCGATCGATTGAACCTAAAAATATCATTCCCAGCACCACTAAATAGGCTATCTACTCCCGCCCCACCATAAATAATGTCGTCGCCAGTGCCGCCATAAATAGTGTCGTTGCCCGCAAGTCCATAGAGGGTATCGTTACCATCCGTACCGATGAGAGTATCGACATTCGCGGTGCCGTTGATGACAGTATTAGGATTTGGTGTAAATAGTTTGCTGACGAGTTCGGTGGTAGTCGGATTATTCAGGACAGCACCACCATTATCGTTAGCCAGTAATGAATAATCGGTCGTATCGGTGCCGGATGTACCGAGATATACGATAAAGATCTGCACTTCTGCGGCAGTGGAGTCGATATCGATCGTGTTGTTTGCTGTTGCTGAAGTGCTCGAACTGAGATTGCTATTGAATTTCAGGTTAAAGGTGTCGATCGATGTGTCTGAGGATGTGATGTAACCAGGCACATATCCGACTGCTTCAGCTCCGATACTATGAGCCAGCGTCGTAACTTTGCTAGCAAGTGCCGTATCCTTAGCACCTGCATCTGTGAATAATACGATCTGGCGAGTGCCTGCACCATACCGCCATTCGCCAATCGAGTCGCTCAGTGCGAGCATCAGACCATCAAAAGGTGTTTCGTCATTGTCGCCGCCACCTGTGAAGGTGCTGCTATTTGTTGCTGTGCTGCTATTTGTTTTGATTCCCCATATCCAAGGGCTTGTCCAGCGGTCATTAGCCCTATCGGGATCGATATATTTGTCATAACCATAATAGTTAAGGCTACCTTCTGCCATGTTATCGAATACTGCATCGACAGCGGCCTGTCGCTCTGTCAAGTCGTCTTGGTCTGTGAAAGGGAGGACTACCCGCGATGATTCGCCATTGGTGGTATCTTTGAATTCAACGATTCCCACGCGAACATCATTGCCATCAGTAGAGGCTGCGGCGATGATATTTTTTGAGAGAAATTTTAAATATTCGATGTTTTGCGTGCCTTGATTAGCCACTATGCTACCCGTGGTGTCGAAGACTAGGGCGATATCTTTTTGAAAGGTCAGTCCACTTTTTTTCAGTTCGACTGTTTCCTTTCCTAGATTGAACAAGCCGCCATCGAACTGAGCGTACTCAATATTTGTGAGCTTATCTGTACCAGCACTCTCGGTTTCGGTGCTTTTACTTCTAATTGTCCAAGATCCATCTACCTTATTTTGAGCGATTATATAGTCACTCTTATTCCCAAAGTAGACTGCGGTATCTTTATCAGCACCTCCATCTAATATGTCATTCCCACCACTACCGAACAAAAAGTCATTTCCAGCACCAGAATAAAGCTTATTGTTCGCCGAGCCGCCGATTAGTAGATCCTTTGAGTTGCCGAGTGCAATAGAACTGAAATCATTATCAGTTAGACCAGTCCCTCGGTTGAAGAAAGCATTCATAGTCATACCATTTGGTAACTCAGCAGCTCGTCCAAATTCTACATTGTAGGCAGCATCGATCGACGTGTCATTTGTATAATCATAACCACTCTTTTGAAGACTGCTGTAGGCTGATGCTGTATAAGAAATCTGCTTATCTAAATTAGCAAATCTCGGTATTTCAAAAGGATATCCTTGCTGCATTTCTGCCCAGATCGTATTTGTAAATCTAACGGTTTCCCCCTGAAAGTCAGTCGGACTAATATTGTCAGTCCTTCCAGTCAATGCATGAACGAGTTCGTGAATTAAGGAACCAAGATCCGAGGCTGGTACTGCTTTACCTTTATCATTGATGTAAGTCAAATCATTAAGACGTGCAAAATCTATATAAAGATTACCTGTACCTGCTTTAGCCCCAAACTGACCCTCGCTGAAATGTACGTTGATTGTTTTCCCCCAATCATCAAACATCTTTTTAGCAGTACCAGAGTAGGTGTATGCTGCCCGCATGATTGAAATGATATAAGGTTACGCAACAAGAATATCGAAACCCTTTCCATTCTCATCAGGCAAGAAGTTCACATTTGAAAAATCAAAATCCATAATTTGTCTCCTTAGATAAAGTTAGTTAATTGGATGTTCAGTAATAACGAATTCTACCGATCCGGTATCGATCGAGATCGAACAGTTGTTTGAGATTGAGAATACTGGAATAGCGTTGTTCTGTCTGTATCGACTCAAATCGGCGGTTCAATAATGCTTTGGTCAAGTCTATATATCGATCTACCTGTTGTTCGATGGCTCTATCCATTCCCATTTCATCGAGTCTAAGACCATCCAATTTCCCTGAATGTAAGAAGAGCCACATCAGATCCGCTGGTATTCTTTTGGCAAGATCGGTTAGGACAGCAGCCCTAACTTCTTTCGAGGCTGAGAGTGTCGCGTCGTCGTTGACTGAGTAATCCCTCAGAAACTTTGTGTAGATGATGCGATCAATCGGCAACAGCGTCTCAGTCGGCGAGGCGCGCGCGCCTGATAATACCGATTGGTCGAACAAAAACTGTCGTTCATTCCAGAAGAATGCAGTACGAACGACTAGCTTGGGTGATTTGGTCATCGTGAGTTTTAACCACGGACTATCTATATACTTGGTATCATTAGATTTTTTCAGGTCGAAGTTAAAGGGTTGAATCTGGCGGGAAATTAACGGACGATAGACGAATGCAAGCTCAATTTGTGGATCGCTGATTTTATCCCCTTTGCATTTTTCAATTTCATCAATCTTGAGAAAGAAGTGCTTGGAAATCTTAGTTACATAGTTATAAAAAGGTGAATCGACCCTACGATCGGGCGAAGGATAGATGTATCGAGTTTTAGGATCTCGGCCCCCAGTTTCGTCGATAATCCTAATTGAAGCTTGCTTTTGGCAGCTTCCCACAGAGTAAGAATTTTTCACCGCAAACGCCACGATTAGGATCGACGCCACCACAAAGGCGATAGCGACTGTCCTATGAGAGCGAATGAATCGATCTATCTGCACATAAGTCCGACGGACGATCGATTTTGGGGTATCTAAATTGTGTTGACGTTTCATTTTTGACAATTAGTGAACCACCGTCATACTGATATTTGCACCACAATCCTCGTACTACTGCCTATAAGTCGGCTCTAGTTGGAGATTTGGCAGGCTGAAAAACCCAGCAGGGAAGGATGGGAGCGCATCATTCGATCGATATCGACAACTAAAGTATTACGACTGCTGTAGTTAGAGTATGCCCATTTTTGTCGATCGACCAAATTTATTGCTCAAAAATTCAAGAATTGCAACATTTAGCCCTTGACTTGTAATTTAAGTATAAATAATTGCATTAATAATGTTTGGTACTGAGACAGTTGAATCGATCGCGATAGATCTAGCGATCGGATTAATTTTATGTTTTATGGAATCAAGTCAGTTCGGATCGAAAAAGGAGGGACAATTCATCAATTGCCCCTCCTTGCGATCGGATTTAATTCACTTTAGAGTAAGTCACATTTAAATACAGCAAGCCCGATTTCTCTACAACCTACCCGCTGAAATTTAGGCTACAGAATCGGCTGCTCGATTAGTGATTTCGCGCAGATGAATGATATCCTGACGCGGATCGACCAGGGCGACTTGAACTTGGATTTGTTCGCCCAATTCGACCCAACGATTGCATCGCATGGCGAGTTCGATCCCCAATTCTTCAATCAAGATCAGTGCCAGACTTTCATCCTCGCGCAGCCAACGGAGCATCAGTGCCTCCCACTCGCGATCGCCCGATCGATTGAGGTATTCTAGTGTCCAGTAGCGATTGGTTTGCCGCTCGACCATCGTGGCTTCGTAGATATTCGTCCCCAAACCCAGCATGATTTCCTGCAAGCGTTCGACGGTAAATGGCAGCTCGTCGCCGCGCAGGTGGGCTTTGATTTGAAAATGTGCGAGCAAATCGGTATAGCGGCGGATCGGGGAGGTGACTTGAGAATAGGTGTTCAGACCCAAGCTAGCGTGTCTAGAGGGTGTCGTTGCCATTTCACTCCGTGGCATACAACGGCGCACGGCACAGGAGCGGGCTGGCCCGACTGGAATCAAAATCAATTCTTCTTCTGGTGGGAGTTCAGGCTGGGGTTGGCCGCGATAGGGGAGGGGGATGGTGTTGTCTTGGCCGTATTTAGCCGCTACTTCGCCTGCTAAGATCATCATTTCGGCGACCAATCGGCGGGCGCGATTATCTTCGATCAAATCGATCGAGACTTTATCCCCACTGACTTTGACGGTAGACTCCGGCATGTTGATATTAATCGAACCCTGGGATGTCCGCCACTGATTGCGGAGTTTTGAGGCTTTGGCGATCGATTCGATTTCAACTTCACCAGGAATCCGCAATTGCAGCATTTCCTCGACATCTTCATAAGTCAGTCGATAAGTCGGCTCGATCGTGCTGGTAGTTATCTCATATTCGGCCACTGCGCCATTCGGATCGAGGATCACCCCAAAACTCAGCGCACAACATTTTTGCCCCTGGCGCAGGCTCATTGGCCCTGTGGCCAGATCCGGTGGGAACATCGGAATCATCCCCGTGGGTAGATAAATCGTCACAGATCGTTTGCGCGCTTCAAGGTCGAATTCATCTTCTGGTGATAACAACCGCGTCGGGTCGGCAATATGAATCCACAATTTTTGGCGACCATCGGTCAATCCTTCGACACTCAAACCATCATCGATCTCTTGCGTACTCTCGTCATCGATCGTGTAGACCTTGAGATGGGTCAAATCGACACGGTGGTTGAGATCGAGATCGACAGGCGGATTGGTCAGTAATTCATGCGCCACAGTTTGCATCTTGTGTGAGAAGTGAACGGGACTCTGAGAACGACGCAGATGGATATTTTCGTGGATGTCCCACCAGCCCAATTCGACTAAGAGATTAAAGACAGTGGGCTGAGTTTGCGGGCACCCCAATGCGGTGAGGTATTCGCCGAGTTTTGAGGGTGGTAGATCGGGATTGAGGACATATTTTTCGAGGACTTCCAGCCGCTGTTTATCGGGATCTTGCCACTCAACGGGCGTACCAGCCAGTTGTTGCTTGACGCGATCGATAAAGCCTTGTTGTTCGCGTTCTTTTTGTTCTTTAACTGTGGCTTGGTGCTGGAGTTCGGTGACCTGAGTGCGAGTGCGGGGTTCGTATTTGTCTTCTTTTTTGTTTTTGAAGTAAATTTTGTCTGCAAATAGCAAGACGTGCGCCGCATAGCACAGGGCTGGCGATCGATCCGAATATAGTAGGTCTGCTAGTGCTGGTGGATCGACAGTTTCCCCATCTTCTACTAACATTTCCCACGCGACTTCCAAGCTGTCGGGGTCGATATTCGGTGCGACTTCGGCATCAAACTTAGTAATTTCGGCGGGCTGCTTGCAAGTTATCCCGGTTACTTCATAAGTAATATCGCGGGGATGTAATGTATGTGGCTGACTGCGCGCATCGATCGCGATCCAATGCTTTTTCCCTTCTGGGCGATCGGCTATGGCGAGACGGCGTTCTCCATTGTGCCAAAATTCAACTAGAGTTCCCTTCTCCACCCCTATTCTCTTCCTTTGTAACGGTGCGTTGTTACGTGTTGTTTGGTTGCGATCTAGTCTGGCGGCTCCATTACTGGAGTTGTCTCGCGACGGTTTAGACGATCGTGTTTCTCTAGTTTACGGTGAATAGTCCGATCGCGCAGGTAGCGTTGACCGATCGTCAGCGCTGATTTTTGCGTACCCAAAAATTTCTGGCTCGATTAGCACAAGCTGCCAGGACACGAATTAATAATATCGACTAAGTTTTAGATCTGCTCGGAAGTTGAAGATATGAAGCTTGCTGGAAACTTTGCGCTACTAGCAATCCTCATTCCTCATCCCTTCTGCTGTTAGCCTTCGACGTTGATGAATGGCATCAAGGCGATTTGACGAGCGCGTTTAATCGAGAGGGTGAGATCTCTTTGTTGTTTGGAGGTCAAACCAGTGATTCTACGCGGTAAGATTTTGCCGCGTTCGGTGACAAACTTGCGGAGTAAATCTACATCTTTGTAATCGATCGGGTCTCCAGGTTTGATCGGCGATAACCGTTTGCGAAAATAAGCCATGTGTTTAGTGAATAGTGAATGGTGGATAGTGGATAGTGGATATTCTACTCACTACTTGATTTCTTTATGAGTCGTGTGCTTGTTGCAGTAACGACAGAACTTGCTCAACTCCAATCGGGCGGTGGTGTTCCGACGATTTTTCATGGTGGTGTAACGGGAAACACCAGGAGAGCGTTTAGCAAGATTGCTGCGGCACTCGGTGCATTCCAATGTGATGATAATACGAACGCCCTTTTTGGCTGCCATACTCTTTACAGACCCAACGCGGGAATAAAATAGACACAGTCTATGATTATCTCATGAGTATCGCTCGATCGGCAACTAGTTGGGTGTTTTTAGTTGGGAGAAAATCGATCGAGATCGACAAGTTCGATCGATACATCAGGATGTAGGGCTGTCCAACTGGGTATCTGCGGGAGTTTTAGTAGGTTGAGATAATAGCTCATCGCGCAGGCGCGAGATAATTGTTTTGTCATCGATGCGATCGAGGATTTCTTGGATGACGGTATTAGCACCCAATTGACCCCAAGTACAACCTGTAGCTAGATAGGTTTGAGCGGCTTTGCCGACTCGATCGGCTCCATAGCCAGCTACTGCCCCTTGGATGGCACCTGCACCTAAGTAGCCAGGAATGGCGGCGAGATTCAAACTAGAACCGACTAGCAATGCGGTGGTTTTGCCGACACCAAAGACAATCCCGGTCGCCACTTCACCTAGTAATAAGCTCGCGCTACTAAAGACAATCCCGTTGAGCAGTTTACTCAGCTCGTATTTGGTCATCGGGAGATTGTATAACTTCGCTAGCGATCGAATCAGCACTAAATCCACCAATACGCCACCGAGCAGATCGAAAATCGCGATCGGATTGGCGGCAACTGCGATCGCTTTATACCGTGCAAACTTCCACACCAACTGATTAGCTTCAACTTGCAGATCGGCGAGGGTATTTTTAGCCAAACTCGATTCGGCGGTGCGCGCTTGCACTAGGGCATTGATTGCCAATAAAGATTTACCTTCGCGGGCTAATAATTCTTGAATTTTGGTGCGGAGGGGTGCGATTTGGGGCGCGGGTTGTTCCCATTCATATTTTTTTGTCCCATCGGGATATTCGATCCGCACTTGGATAGCAGCAGGATCGGCAGCGATCATCACAACTTCATCTGCGGATAATAACCGTTGCAATAATTCGTCACTGACCCCATCTTCGCTCAAGCTTTGTAACTGCTGATAGATCGATTGCCGTTCCTGTTCTGGATACAGGTCAGATTTATTAAATACTAGTAATAACGGTTTGTGAGCTTGCCGCAATTCCCGCAAGGCTTGGTACTCTAGCTGGGTAATATCACCAGCAATAATAAATAAGATGAGATCGGCCTGATTGACAACTTCGGCAGCCATCGTGGCGCGAGCTTCGCCATCGATTTCGTCTAATCCAGGCGTATCGATCAGATCGATTTGGGTCAGGCCATCCAGCGACCACCGCACCTGGCGTGGAAAGCGGGTGACGCCGTTGAGTGGTCCTACTTCCAAGATTTTTTCACCGATCAGTGCATTGAGTACGGCTGATTTACCACGACTGACCAATCCAAACACGGCAATACTATAACTCGTCTGCTCTAGCTTGGTCAAAGTAGCCGCTAAAGTGTCTAGATCGCTCTGCAAGCTGGGTGAAACTTCGCCCACCTTTTGGGTCGCATATCGCGACAAGCTCTGCTGTAAACTCGCCCTAGCGCGGTCGATATCTAATGATATGGGGGTGGGAGTGATAGCTGTCTCAGGATTGCTCATACTTTAGATACCCGATCGCAGAATTATACAAAAGGCTATCACTAGATTAGCGGATCGGAGCGGGCATTGAAATCCGATCGCGAGGAAGGACTAGTCGCACCGTTATCGATCGAAACAACGATCCATCAGCTCGATTGGGTATCCTAAATTGAACTCACTCGATCGCCTCAACCGGAGAAGTTTTTATGTCTACCATTTTGGGATTAGGATTAATCATTGTCAGTATCTACTTTCTAGGTCAGAACATCATTTTTACAACTCAAAACTATTATGATTGGGGGCATAAAATATCTGCCACCGGATCGGTCTTGTCTATCTTGGCGGGGGTTGGTTCGCTGACCTTCTGGCGGCAGCAGATGGGGCAGTTGGGTTGGATTTTTGTCGCAATCGGGATAGTTTTGGTGTTCTTAAGTGGTGGTGTTATTCTACGGCCTATGAGCTTGTGGACATTTTTTGTGGCCATGTTATCATTTGCCAGTGGCTATCAACTACTGACTAGGGGTAGAATAAGATTCTAAAGTATTATTTGAAAATTCAGCTAGCTGAGTAGTAGCAATGAAAGGACGAGTTTACCGCAGCCTGTGTTTGGTAGCGATCGGGTTATTAACTGCTTGTGGAAAAAATAACCAGCCGCCAACTGTAGTGGCGACACCCACAGTGACACCGACACCGATTGCGGCGACGCCGACCATGCCAGCACCTGTAGCTACGCCAACACCAACGCCATCGTTGCCGTCTGCACCATCGCCAAAGCAGCCCGCGATTCCCGCTCCACCGCCAGGATCGGCCTCGAAACCTACACTTGCGGAACTACCCAAGTCGCTCTATCCAGACCCGACTCCCGTACCGATTATCGTACCTTCAGAACCAGTCAAAACCAAAACAAATTCTAAGACCGAACCAATCTCCAAACTGAAACTGCCACTCGATTCGGCTCGGCAAATTACGCCAGTCGGGATTGGGGATGCCAAAATTGGGATGACATTCAAGGAACTCAAGCAGAAAATGGGCGCGCAAGTTGAGTTTCCAGTCAAAACCAATTTTATTGAAGGTTTCGATGCGATCGCCGTGACTAAGGCGGGAACGGTACAATACTATATTCCCTATCCCACTGGCACTAATTTTACTGATGCTGATCGAATTCAGCATTTGATGACTGATAATCCCAACTACCGCACACAGCAAGGTGTCGGGCCAGGGACATCGATCGGTCAAGCTGTCTCTGTTTACGGTAATGCTACTTTGTCCATGAGCAAGGACAATGAATCGCGAGAGTTTATTAACTTTACCCAACATCCTAACGGTTTAGCTTTTCGTCCCAAACCAGTTGGCAAACGGAATTTTGCGGGTGATTATCCTGAAAGCAACGATGACTATCTCAAGACTCAAAAGTACGACAAACAAGCCGCGATCGGTCAAATCACTGTCTCTTGTGCTGAAGATAAGTGCGATCTCGATCGCTAAATTAGTGGATAGGGGATAGTGAATAGTGGATAGAGCGTTGGTAATAAGGATAGGTAGTTCGGCAAACATGAGTTTTTCAGACATTTATCTTATTATTTGAGCTGGGATTATCAAATTCACTATTCACTATCCACTATCCACTATTCACTAAACTCTATGAATCCTCTCCGCGTTGGTATTGCTGGGCCGGTTGGTTCTGGTAAAACTGCCTTACTTGATGGATTGTGCAAGCAATTGCGCGATCGCTATCAGTTGGCGGTCGTGACCAATGATATTTATACCCAAGAAGATGCCCAGTTTCTGGTCAACAGCCAAGCCCTCTCAGCAGATCGAATTATTGGGGTCGAAACTGGTGGGTGTCCGCATACTGCCATTCGCGAAGATGCCTCAATGAATATTGCGGCGATCGAACAATTGGAGCGAAAATTCACCGATTTGGAGATCGTGTTTCTCGAAAGTGGGGGCGATAATCTCGCAGCGACTTTTAGTCCCGAATTAGTAGACCTAACTATCTACACGATCGATGTTGCTGGGGGTGACAAAATCCCCCGCAAGGGTGGCCCTGGCATTACCAAATCAGATTTATTAGTGATTAATAAGATCGATCTTGCCAGCCAAGTTGGTGCAGATCTGGGCATTATGGAACGAGATAGTATCAAAATGCGTGGTGACAAACCGTTTATTTTCACCAATCTCAAAACGGGGCAGGGATTGGCGGAAGTTGTCAACTTTGTAACCGATCGAATCTTACCTCAAGGCTAAAAATCGCCGCGATTACCTCCGGTAGGCTACGCCAACGATCGGCTCGAAATCTGTAAATATGCGACTGAAGCGGCAATTATTAGCAGTTGTCACTTTGATGTTGGGAATGTCAATTGCCGTAGTTAGCTTGGTTCAATATTCTGGTTGTTCGGCCATCATTCTCTTGGCCGACAGACGATGCTAAGGGTTGTTGCTTTCTAGCTGCTGACAATTATGATGTCCGATCAGATTAATGACATTAATGACAATCCAAGTTGTCAAAATAGGCGATCGGCGATCCGGACTGGAGCTGCTGGACTCAAGCAGAGTACGTATCGATCGATTTATGGTCGATCTGATGATTTATGGGCGATCGTCCTCGCCTAAAAATTACTGGCAATCGATTTCGATCTGCTAATTTTGGGCGATCGTCGGGATCTTTCAACTATAAATGTTACTGGTGGACTATTTGGCGATCGAGTTTTGACAAAATAGCAGCCGAAACAGTCGCGATCTAAGATCGAAACCATTGCGGCTGCTAGTGTTCGAGCTAATTGTCTTGAACCAAGTGAATATGTTTGTAGCCAAGTTTGATACTAAAAGTATCGCCCTCTTTTAATCCCATTTCTTTGGTGTAAGCAGCTCCAATCAGCAACTGGCCATTTTTATGAACTGTGGCCTTATAAGTAGCGGTTTTACCGCGATTGTCTCTACTGGTTTCGTCAAGTTTGACTCCTTTGGCTGTGAGTACAGCGTCATAAAATCCAGATAGATCGGTACGGGTAACACCTGCTTTGGTAGTTTTCACATAGCCACACTGTGTAGCAGTTTCCCGCTTGGCAAGATGTGAAAGTTCCTTAACTTTTTGCAGCAGAGCTTTTCCAGTAAGTGGGGATGTAGGGATGGTTGCTTCTGCAACGGAATCGACTTTAGGCATAGTTTGATGAGTGGATATGGCGGATAATTTTGACTAGATATACAGTTTACTTCATGTATTAGTCATGATGAAGCTAACTTTATATTAGTATATTATGCACTTAATTATAATTATAATTCTAATTAAATTCCAATTTATTTTGAATTTAACAGCGATCGATTGTCAATTTGCTCTTGCTGGCGGCTCCCGATCGTCGAAATCAAATCCCCAATCTTCATCATCTTGATTGCTTGCAGGTGGGGTGTGATCTGGATCTGTCGATCGAACAGAAGATGAAGAGCGATCTAGATCGCGATCGCGGGGAGGATCGTCAAAATTAGCAGTGTCCGGCTCATCATCAAATTCAGTTGTTAGTGGCTCTTTATAAGGTGGTTGAATCAATCTAAAATCGGCATCGTATACTTCGCGACTAGTTTGTTGGGATCGATCGGACATTTTTGGAGTGCGGCGATCTGCAGGGATTCGATCGTTCTCAATTGTCGAACTGTTGCGTGTCGAACGGACACTTTGGGGGCGGGGGGCGGGTGAATCTTCCCAATCTAGTTCGCGATTTAGTGGTGGTGGATCTTCCCAATCATCACGATCGTCCTCGACACTAGCCGGAGCCGAAGATCTGTTGCTAAATCGATCGGCTAAATTCGATCGATAGCTCTTAAATCTACTAGTTTTGGTCGCAGGCGGCGACTCATTGGGGGCATCCATCTCCACAGATTTTGCTGGCGATGAATTGTCCGCTGCTGTTGGTGAAGTGTAAGTGAAAATATCTTCATCCGACTGCTGCAATCGCGATTGGAGCTGGCGAACTTGACGCTTGAGCAGCCGCCGATCGATGGTAATTAAGATTTGGATCGCTAGACTCGACAGCAATCCCCCGCCGATGGCGATCGTCAACCATATCCCAATTGGTAATGAAATCGTTGGCTGATTGAAAATGACAATCGCGATCGTCGGTGCTAAATTCGATCCCACCACAATCCCCAATAAGATCGGTACTAACAAGGCAATAATAATTTTCATATTTCAACTATTGGTGTTGCTAGGGGGTATGAAAGACCTAGCGGGGAGCGGGGAGATCAATCGTCAATCTCACAGTTATCAACTATCAACTATCAACTATCACCTGATTTCCAGCGATTGAGGGGCACACAATCGATATCCAGGCGATCTAATGCTCTGGCGATCACAAAATCTACCAGATCGTCGATCGATTGGGGTTTATGATACCAAGCCGGACATGCTGGCACGATCGCGGCACCTGCTTCAGCAAGCGTAGTGAGGTTCCGCAGGTGAATCAGGCTAAACGGGGTTTCGCGGGGGACGATGACGAGCTTGCGGCCTTCTTTGAGTTGGACATCCGCAGCCCGTTCTAATAAGTCGCCACTTAATCCTGCCGCCAATTTACCGACCGTACTCATACTACAGGGCATAATTAGCATCCCTTGAGTGCGATACGAGCCACTGGCGATATTGGCACCAACATCGCCCCAGCGATGACAGCGGAGTTTGCCCGCAGTTGGCACGCCAGCTTGTTCGCGCCAGAAGTCGGCTTGATCTTCGGGTTCGCTGGGCAATTTGATCTGGTCTTCAGCTTGAAAGACCATATATGTCGATCTAGAGGCGACTAGTTCGATATGATAGTCAGCCGCCAGCAGATATTTGAGAGCGCGAATGGCATAAATCAGGCCAGATGCGCCAGTGATACCGAGAATGAGTGGTTTATTCAAGAAGGGTTGGGAGTTAGGAGTTGGGAGTTAGGAGCTTAAATAACGTGAGTTCGGGATAAGAGTTGCCTGGAGACTGGAAGTCTCGGCTTGTGGTGCAAAGTCCGCCTAAGCGGACTAATATTTCAGTCCGCGTAGGCGGACTTTGTAACACTAGCCACGATTTCAATCATTGGCGGTACCAGAGCGAAGCCAATATCTTTAACCCGAACTCACGTTAAATATACCTATTTATACAATCGGGTAGGGGCAATTCATGAATTGCCCCTACCCGAAGATCGCATCTAATTGCGGATTGGGGATGTGTGCGATTAGTCGTCCTCAGTCACAGGTTCAAACTCCTCGATTTCTACCGACTCGATCGCCAGTGAATCTCCTGAATCTCCTGAATCTGCCGTTGCTTCTGCTTCTTCTTCATTAGCAGCTTCGGACAACATACTAGTCACGGTGACTAGGTCGATTTGTTGGCGGTAGTAGTCTACACTCTTGACTTGGACTTCGACACGATCGCCTAACCGGTATGAAGTCCGGTTTTTGCGACCGACCAGACAAGCATAGCGCGGGCGAAACTCGTACCAGTCATCCTTGAGCGAACTGACGTGTACCAAACCTTCCACCAGGGAGTCTTCGATCTCGACAAAGAAACCATAGGATTGCACCCCAGTAATTAAGCCCTGAAAAATCTCGCCGGTGCGAGCTTTCATTTTTTCGGCTTTTTGGAGTCCAGCGAGATCGTTTTCGGCATCTTGAGCGATCTTGGTACGATCGTTGAGATGGGCGATCGATCCGGCAATTTGGGCTTCTAAGTCTTGCTGAACTGTAGGTGTCAGCACATTCCAGGTAATCTGACCGTGACAGCTACTACTACCCAAATCGATGATTTCCTTGGCGCGGGAGGTTTTGCGATCGCGGCCGTTGGCAAATACTTCATGGAGTACGCGTTGGATCGCGATATCGGGATAGCGTTGTAGGGGTGAGACTGCGTGGGTATAGCCATTCTCGATCGCCAGCCCAAAATGAGTCCCAGGGTTGGTACTATAAACCGTGGTTTTGAGCAGGGATTTGAATAGATAATTGAGCACCTGCGGTACTGGCGACTCTGGAAACTGGAGGCTCAGACGTTGTAAATCGGCAACGCTGACTTCGGTTTCGACTTCACCTTCAAAGCTCAATCCCAAATTGATCGCCAGCTTGATCGTATCGTTGACTTCGATGAGTTCGGGATTGTGTTGGACGGCATAAATCCCTGGTACTTGCAAAGCTTGGAGATGGACGGCGATCGCGTAATTGGCCATCACCATCACATCGGTAAGCAACGACTGCGGATCGTCGAGGAAAATCACGCCCAATCGTCCTTCATCGGCAAATGGGGCTTGCTTCTGAATCAAATCTACTTCCAAACCGCCTCTAGATCGTCGCTGCGCTCTAAAAGCTGGGGCGATCGTGTTCCAGATCGGTTTGACGATTTCGAGTGCTTGGGGGTCGATTTCGGTGGGTTCGCCAGCGAGTGTGGCCGCGATCTGAGTAGGATCGAGTAACCAATCCAACTGAATGCGACTGGGTTGGATATTAAACTCAATCAGTTCGCCGCGATCGTTGAGGGAGAGAAACACCGAAATTGCCAGTCGTTCGGCACCGGGCACAAATCCACAAGCCTGGTGAACGGCATCTGGTAATAGCGGGATGGTATTTTCGCCCAAATATACGGCCGTACCGCGTTTTTTCGCTTCACGATCGAGCCGCTCGTCAGCAACGAGATAAGTGGCGATGTCCGCGATATGGACGCCCAATCGCCAGATCTCCCCATCTAACTGCTCGATCGTCAGGGCACTATCAGTCGGATCTGTCTGCGTGCTCACCGCAATTGTCGGGAGCTGCCGCAGATCCAATCGCTTGTCAGCCAGCGGATCTTTCACGCTCTTAGTGATTTTCGCTGCCGCAGCTTCGATCGCGGGTGCAAAAGTTTGATGCAAATCGTGTTTGCAAGTCACGATATCGATGTCTGCCGCCGATTCTGCTGTCGTCCCCAGCACTCTAGCCACGCGACCGATCGGCAGGTCTTGACCGATAGCATGACGTAAGACATCCACATGCACGAGATGATCCAAAATCTCATCTAGATTAATCTGCTCGTGGCCGTTATCAGCGGGATGATGACCATTAGTTGTCACCGCCAACTCAAATAACAACCGATCGTCCAACGGAATCGCGCGATAGTCGCCCGTCTCTAACCGTTTGACCCTGGCTAGTACCGAAGGATTCGCCCGCTCTAAAATCAACTTGACCGCCCCTTCGGGACTGCGCCGCCTGGTACCTTCCTTGATCACTTCAATTAAGACGCGATCGCCATTCCAGGCATTACTGAGATGACTTTCACGGATATAAATATCATCCGCACTCTCATTATCTTGAATCGCAAAGCAAAACCCCTTGCTCGAACAACGCAGCTTGGCTTCCACCACCAGATCGGTTAGTTCGCGGCGGAATTTCCCCTTCTCCTTGACCAAAACCCCGATTTTTTCGAGTAAATCTAAAGCCAGATCCAATTGTTCGACACTCGACGGGGTTTCGCAACCTAACTTCTTTTCTAGTAATTTTGGGGCAACTAACTTCTCAGGACCAACATGCGATAGCAGCGTGGCGATCGAAAATTCCATATAGTTTAATTTACCTCCACCCAAGAACATATTCATTTATTAAGTTTGTAATATTGCTAACTTACGGTAGATTTCACAAAAAGTGCTATGCCCACAATTTTAGCAACAGTAAATTATGCGAACACAGGAGCTGGTGATGTTTGACAGGTGGCAGCAGCGATTTTGTCGATAGTCGCAATCTGTACTGCCGATTGCTAAACACTTGCTGGGCAGACGATTCAATCCCGATCGAATCGTCGCTTTAGACCTCCAGGTAAATACTTAACTAATTATTACTAACTAAATAAATCTTTATTCTGAGAATCTGTAATCTGAATAATTGGCATCGCCACTGGAGAAAAAGAGCTAAGATTGCTGCGATGAAGACGGCAAGCCTTTCGATTTCCCATCGACACTGAATATGACTGCATGAACTATTGGAAGTCAGCAGCTAAGATGTCGATCCATTGGACTCTAAACCAATTACCCAGTTCTGCCCGATCGAGTCAACATCGATTACGCTTCAATTTCACAACCCATCCTCGCGATATCGTATTTGTCTCGATCGAAAACAATACCTGGAGTAGGTCGATGACGAGATCGGCTGGCGGTGGCTGACTAAGTGTTGGTAACTCTAGACGTTGACTTTAGATTGGAACAGAACATGATGCATATCTCTATCATATTACCCCTGAATGTCACTTCTGATACCATTTTGGTCAAAGGGGATCGGCAGCGGGACATTCGATCGATTGGATGTTCGCTGGCTGATGGCAGTACCCAAAATCCCCGAGTGCGATCGCCGCTTACCTACTTGACATATTATGGTGGTTATTACCATAATAAGAGAAAGGTATTTTGAGTAAAAGATCGACCTCACCATGATGAACGCAACTCCAGAACTCGATCGACGGCCATCGATATCATCTTTATCCAGTGAGGACTATGGCTTACTAACCGATCTGTATCAACTCACGATGACTGCCTGTTATGTGGGCGAATCCCTCGATCGATCTACGGCTAGCTTCGAGTTATTTGTGCGAAAACTACCAAAAGACTTTGGGTATCTGATCGCCATGGGCTTGGCGCAAGCGTTAGAATATCTCGATCGATTACAGTTTAGTGCCACTCAAATTACCGCATTGCAAGCCACAGGGATTTTTAAAAACGCGCCCGACCGGTTTTGGGATCTGCTAGCCACTGCCAAGTTTACTGGCGATGTTTGGGCGGTGCCCGAAGGTACTGCCATCTTCGCCAATGAACCGATCTTGCGGATCGAAGCCCCTTTATGGCAAGCCCAACTCGTCGAAACTTACCTGCTCAACACCATCAATTACCAGACGCTGATTGCGACTAGAGCCGCCAGATTGCGCGATGTCGCTGGTGCCGATGCTACTTTACTCGAATTTGGTACTCGGCGAGCTTTTGGCCCTCAGGCTGCGATGTTAGCGGCACGGGCGGCGATCGCGGGCGGACTGGACACTACTTCAAATGTTTTAGCCGCGCTCACATTAGGCTATCAACCTAGCGGGACAATGGCACATTCATTAGTCATGGCGATCGAGGCAATGGCAGGTAGCGAACGATCGGCATTTCAGGCTTTTCACCGTTACTTTCCAGGCGCACCGCTGCTAATCGATACTTACGATCCGATCGCCGCAGCGACAGATCTAGCCACACAAGTGGCGGCAGGAGAGATCGAGTTATCGGCAGTCCGCCTAGACTCTGGAGATTTAATTACCTTATCTGGGCAAGTTAAATCTATTTTACCAAATGTCGCAATATTTGCCAGCGGCGATTTGGATGAGTGGGAAATTGCCAAATTGCGATCGGCTAATGCCCCGATCTCTGGCTACGGTTTGGGGACTAAATTAGTCACGGGCAGTCCAGTCAATGGCGTCTACAAACTAGTCGAAATCGCCGATCGACCCACAATGAAAAAATCCCCAGGGAAAATGACTTACCCTGGTAAAAAACAAATTTTTCGTCAAATCGAAGACGGACAATTTAGGGGAGATACTCTAGGTTTAGCAAGCGAGGGTCATGGCTTATTGCAACTAGTGATGAGTGGCGGCAATCGTCAACAACCAGAAGATCCGCTGTCGGTAATTAGACAGCGTACCGATCGCCATGTTGCTAGCTTACCAAGCGAACTTCGCGATATTAATTATGCTGGAATTCCACCAGTTACTCTTTCCCCAGCCTTAGCAGATTTAACTCAATCTTTGAAAGATCGAGGCTAAACCAACTCACTCCTACATATTGATCGAATTCTCAAATACAAATAGTATCCACTATTCACTATTCACTATTCACTATCCACTATCCACTATCCACTATCCACTATTCACTATCCACTATCCACTATTCACTATCCCCTATTCATGAATATCGCCCTCTTTGGAACCAGTGCCGATCCACCAACGATCGCTCACCAAAAAATTATTCACTGGCTGGCATTGCAACAATTCGATCGAGTAGCAGTCTGGGCATCTGACAATCCATTTAAAACACATGGAGCCTCGTTAGAACAGCGATCGCAAATGCTAGAACTGTCGATCGCTGAAATTCAGCCGCCGATCGATCAACATGTGCAAGTCTATCGTAATTTGAGCCATCGATATACGTTAGAAAGCCTGAAAATTGCCCAATCAGTTTGGGGTAATAGTGAATTTACACTGACAATTGGGGCAGACTTGATTGCCCAAATGTCTCAATGGTATCGGATCGGCGAACTACTAAATCAAGTTAAGTTACTAATCGTGCCCCGCACTGGCAATCAGATCGAATCAGCAGATTTACAACGGCTTACCGATTTAGGCGCACACATCACGATCGCCCCCCTATCGACACCAATTATTTCCTCGACAGCAATTCGGAATAGTCACTCGATCGACGGTGTATCGCTCAGTGTTGCTAAGTATCTCCGACAACAAAACTTGTATTCTATTATTGATGAAGCTTGTGACAGAACGAAACTCAAATAAACAGAAACTTGCCGATTTTAAAGTTGGTGTCGATAATGCGATTTTTTCGATCGATACCCAGCAAAATCGCTTGTTAATATTACTCGTGATGCGGCATGAAGAACCCTATTTTGGTGATTGGTGTTTGCCAGGAACATTAGTTAGAAATGGTGAAACATTAGAAACTGCCGCCGATCGAATTTTGTCTGAAAAGATCGAAGTTGATAACTTATATCTCGAACAACTATATACCTTTGGTGGCCCTGGACGCGATCCGCGCGAGGCAACCGATAGTTACAACGTACGTTATCTATCAGTCAGTTACTTCGCCTTAGTTAGGTACGAAGCTGCCGAATTAATTGCCACTGGCGTGGGGGGAATTGCCTGGTACCCGATCGACAAATTGCCCACTCTCGCCTTCGATCACCGACAAATTATCGAATACGGACATCAACGCCTCCGCAATAAATTAGAATACAGCCCGATCGCTTTTGATGTGCTACCAGAACTCTTCACCCTCAGTGATATTTATCAACTATATACCACAGTCCTCGGTGAAACATTCTCTGATTATTCTAACTTTCGCAATCGGTTAATCAAACTCAAGTTCCTCGAAGAAACAGGTGTCAAATCCTCACGCGGTAGCGGTCGTCCAGCTAGTCTATATCGCTTCGATCCAGTTGCCTTTGCCCCATTAAAAGATAAACCATTACTGTTTGTGTAAAAACCATCTGACGTTAATTACTAGAGATGGGTGGGTTTAAATTAATTGAGAATTGAGAATTGATAATTGGGTTGTTAGGGTGGGGATTTCGACCCCACCCTAACAACAATCCACCTTTTAGGTGGGGGATTTAAACCCCTGTTCTCTGTTAAATCAAATCTCTGTTGTCAACGTTGTCGATCGAACAAACTCCAACCTACGATTCTCAGACTAGATCCCCCCCACAAATAACCTCTCTGCGTTCTCACCTTACTCCGTGAACTCTGCGTAATCATGAAAATAGCCCTAGCCCAACTCAACCCGATCGTCGGCGATCTCCAAGGTAACGCTCAACAGATTTTAAAAACTGCCCAGCAAGTCGCCACCCAAGGCGTAAAACTGCTGCTCACACCAGAACTTTCGCTCTGTGGTTATCCACCGCGAGATCTATTACTAAATGCTAATTTCATTGCCGAAATGGAGAGAGCACTGCAACAACTTGCCCGCGATCTACCACCAAATTTACATGTATCGATCGGACTAGCGACTGCCAATCCTACGGCAGCAATAACTGGTGCCAAACCCCTGTTTAATAGCATTGCAATCTTAGCTGCTGGTAGTATCCAAAACATCTTCCATAAGCGGCTATTACCGACTTATGACGTATTTGACGAACATCGTTATTTCGCACCTGGTAGCGAGGCAAATTACTTCACTCTAGATGGTATTAAGCTAGGGGTGACTGTCTGTGAAGATCTCTGGAATGATGAGGATTTCTGGGGCAAACGTAGCTATCTAGTCAACCCGATTGCCGAATTAGCTGAACAAAATATCGATCTATCACTCAATCTCTCTGCCTCGCCATATAGCCTCGGCAAACAACAGGTTCGATCGGCCATGTTAAAACACGCAGCAGTTAAGTACGATCGAGCCGTATTATATGTCAATCAAGTCGGTGCCAATGACGATCTAATTTTTGATGGTTGTAGTTTGGGATTCGATCGATCTGGCGAACTAATTTGTCGGGGGACAGCATTCGATCGCGACTTAATTATTGTCGAATTTGATCAAGTAACAAAGGATTTAAAACCAGCCAACATTCAACCCCAACCAGATTGCGCCGATGCTGAAATTTGGCAAGCATTAGTATTAGGCGTGCGCGACTATATTCACAAATGTGGTTTTCAAAAAGTCATCTTGGGCTTGAGTGGCGGCATCGATTCGGCACTTGTCGCCGCTATTGCGGCTGAGGCTCTGGGCGCGGAGCATGTCTTAGGAGTATTGATGCCTTCGACTTATAGCTCGTCCCACTCAGTCACCGATGCGATCGCCGTCGCTGCTAATTTGGGAATTAAGACCGAAACAATCCCGATTGGCGAATTAATGCAGGGATTCGATCGCACTCTAGAGTCGCAATTTCAAGGTACCGAATTTGGAATAGCGGAAGAGAATATCCAATCGCGGATTCGCGGCACCTTACTGATGTCCATGTCCAATAAGTTTGGCTATTTACTCCTCTCCACAGGCAATAAATCCGAAATGGCGGTCGGTTACTGTACCCTGTATGGCGATATGAATGGTGGTTTAGCCGTCATCGCTGACGTACCCAAAATGCGCGTCTATTCACTCTGCAAATGGCTCAACCGAGAGCGAGAAATCATCCCCACCAATATCATCACCAAACCACCCAGTGCCGAACTCAAACCCGGACAAGTAGACCAAGATTCATTACCACCCTATGAAATTTTAGATGAAATTTTGGATGCGATCGTCTGCGAACATCAATCGCCCAGCCAAATAATCGATCGCGGTTTCGAGCCGCAAGTAGTCGCCAGGATCGCCAGACTCGTCAAACTGGCCGAATTCAAACGCCGTCAAGCTCCCCCAGGCTTGAAAATCACCGATCGCGCTTTTGGGACGGGTTGGCGGATGCCGATCGCTGCTAAATAATCAAATTTCTCGATCGAGTACCCCTACTAGTCGGATAACAGGTAGCATCGAACATAAAAGCGTGAAAACAAGGTAACTGTATTACCGATTACCTCTAGTCATCCAGCCGATAGATTACTACCTGTAGTAGTCTCACTCACACCCGATTCAAATAATGGATTAACTACCGATAGCTTTATTGTTTGTATCGATCCGATGACTTTTGACAAGCAGAGATTGGTAAAGCAGCTAGGAAGATTGAATAATCAAAAAACCTACCAAGTTCAGTCGATTTTACGCGCTTATCTAGAACTAGATATTATGGACAGCGATTTAGAGGATTCATCGGATCTTCGCAACTAGAGTTACATCAAAAGTGATAACATCAACGGCAATGGTCGGATTCAACGGCTGAGTTGATATCGACAGTTTATGTGAGGAGTTTGACAACAATTATGACTATGCTCGATCGACGCATCCAGCCAAAACTAGCAGTAGTGATGGCATTATTGACGACTATTACCAGCTTATTGGCAACTAGTTGTACCGAC
This sequence comes from Chamaesiphon sp. OTE_75_metabat_556, assembly GCF_031378165.1. Lineage (NCBI taxonomy): Bacteria > Bacillati > Cyanobacteriota > Cyanophyceae > Gomontiellales > Chamaesiphonaceae > Chamaesiphon > Chamaesiphon sp. OTE_75_metabat_556. The sequence goes on along the minus strand of NZ_JANNDR010000585.1, from coordinate 10,061 downwards.
CCCAATGCTACGACGGGTGGCACGGGCGGAGCTAATCCCACAGCCAGCACTGCTCCTAGTACTGGCGGTGATAGCCAAGGCTTGAAAATTGGTTCTTTGCTATCGAGCACTGGCGACTTGGCATCGATCGCGCAACCGCTGCCGATCGCTGTCAAAATGGCGATCGATACTGTCAATAGTTGTGGTGGTATCAATGGTTCACCTGTTACCCTGGTTTCTGAAGACGACCAAAGCGACCCCAGTGCTGGCGCGGCAGCAATGACGAAGCTGACAGAAGTAGATAAAGTTGCTGGTGTCGTCGGTGCCTTTGGTAGTGGGATTTCTACCGCTGCCTCATCTGTAGCTGCCAAAAATAAGGTGATGATAATTTCGCCAGGAAGTACCAGTCCCGTATTTACCGATCGAGCCAAAAAAGGCGAATATCAAGGATATTGGGCGCGGACTGCACCGCCAGATACTTATCAAGCCCAAGCAATGGCTCAGTTAGCCCGCAAAAAAGGGTTTACCAAAGTGGCGACGATCGCGATTAATAATGATTATGGCGTCGGCTTTGAAAAAGAATTCGTTGCCGCCTTCAAAAAATTGGGCGGTACCGTCACTAACGAAGCTAAACCAACTCGTTACGACGCCAAAGGCACAACTTTCTCATCTGAAGTCAAGGCGGCTTTTGACGGCAAACCCCAAGCAATTGCCGCTCTAGTCTACCCAGATACTGGCTCCATCTTACTCAAAGATGCTTATGAACAAGGCTTGAGCAAAGGTGTGACGATTATGCTGCCCGATGGTGCCTACTCGCCAAAATTCCCCGATCAGGTCGGCAAAACAGCGGATGGTAAATTTATCATCGACGGGGCGATCGGTACCGTTCCTGGGGCGCATGGCAAGGCTTTAGAAGACTTTAATCAGAAGTGGCTGGCGACTGGAAAACCCCTGACTGCATATCTGCAACACTCTTGGGATGCTACGGCCTTGATCATGCTTGCCGCCCAAGCCTCTAAAACCAATACTGGCGAAGGCATTGCTAGTAAACTGCGTGAAATTGCAGGTGGCACTGGCGAGGAAGTTTCCGATCTGTGTCAAGCAATTACTTTGCTCAAAGCTGGTAAAAAAATTAACTATCAAGGTGCTAGTGGCAACGTCGATATCGATGCGCAAGGCGATGTCGTCGGTACTTATGACATCTGGCAAGTTCAACCCGATGGTAGTCTCAAAACGATCGACCAAGTAAACATTGCTGGTGCGGGTGCTGGTACAGCTCCCAAAGTTGACGCTAAACCAGCGACAGGCAAACCTGCTGACAAACCCAAAGCTGACGCGAAACCTCCCGCAACACCGAAACCTGCCACTCCTGGCAAGCAAGGTTAGTTACGACTCGATCGCACTATAAAACCCCTGTGGGATTTTGATGTGGCGATCGTCTGCCTCTGCATATAGTCAGGATTAACGATCGTTACACATGGTGTCAAATTCGATCGACTAGCATCTAGGATATTTAGGCTGAATCAATTCACCCTAAATATCCGATCTGGGGGTGTTGGGTGGAAAAGTGTCAATACAATACCCCGTTTTTCCGGTATTAGGTGGAAATTTGTCCATCTAACTAACTCAAACGGGGGTATTAGACTGAATCCGTCAGTCTAAATAATAGTTATATGGAAATGTACTTTCAGGTATGGCTCTAACACCTTATAGCTCGGACGATATCAATCAGCTCTCGCTAGATGCTCTAGTTGAAAGAATGGATGTTGTACGTTTAACTGCTGAAAAAGAAAGATATGGCTCTGACCAGATCGAGATTAAGCAACAACATACTCCGTTTCCTCAGGTTAAGGACTTGATGTCCACATCTACAGCTCGTCAAATGGATGAGCCACAAAGACGCAAGCTAGCAGATGCCACTTTTCGTTTCCTCTTACAAATGGACATGCTTACTGTTTCATCTGGTATATCAAATGCTGTCTATGGCCCCAGCTATCATGAAGGAGTTTGGGTGTATCCCAGCCATTGGATGGCATCGGCTGTCCTCGACCAGTATCAGATCATCGCAAGTAGAATTGCTCTTGAGTGTTTTTTTGATTTGCTCTACATCGCTGATTGTGGGAAACGTATGTCTGATCGAAGTAAATTTAAAGCATTTAAAAAATGGGTTGTTTCACCAGAAAATCCATATAAATACTTTGTTGGACATATTATCGCTGCATTTGAATTTGATCGTGAACATCGACAAAAGGAGGTTCATGGTACATCCAGATTTGCACATTGTTTACTTCGACTAGAAAAACCAGATTCAGAAGAACTCAATATTTCACTCAACCTGACAAACGTACTACTCAATGTGTGGCGACCTCTCATTGAAATCATGAATGGTATTCGTCCCAGCAGTATCTCAGTATTTAATTCCTGTGAGGGTTTTGCGGAAAAGTATTTTGAATCGCATTCTGATCCAGTTAGTTTTGATAATTTTATTGCAGAAATACTTGCAGAAAAAATGTAGAAAAATAATTCTCATTATTAAACATAGGCATATAACAAGCACCTGCACGTGGAACGTCAGTATACTTGGGTTGTTGCAACGTGCAAATGCGTCCGGTGAGGCACAGTCCGTTAGACAGAATTAAGATTATGCAACGTCTTTGGCTGGAGTGCGATCGTAGCCGTACAGGCTAGAGGCGATCGCCCAGGTTAAAATAAAGGGGCACAGTTGAAACGAGGCAAAGTCAATGGCAGTCAGACAACCCCGCTACAGCAAAGAAGAATTTGCCCAATGAGGCGATGCGCTTTATAATTCACAGATTCGATCGCAAGTCGAAGCAGGTAATCACGGGAAGATTGTGGCGATCGATATCGAAACCGGAGCCTTTGAGGTGGCAGACGATATCGTGACCGCATCCGAGCATCTGCTCGCCAAGTACCCCGATGCTCAAACTTGGTTTATTCGGATTGGACACAGAGCGGTCTACCATTTTGGGGCGCGGAGTTTGAGAGAAACTCGATGATGCAGGGGAGGGTAAATCAGAACTGTGAGGCAATGCTTTCGATCGCCGTTAGAAATATCGAGATCCAACATTTCATCATTAACTGATTGATGGCAAAACGAGGAGATTATTAACGACTTCTAACTGAATCCGATCTTTTCTGACGACTTCTTCCCACGTTGCATATCCTCGTGGCTGAGTGTAATGGTTAATTTGCGAATTGTAGCTGCCTTCAATCCCCGTCATCACTGCCATTACATTGGTTGCCGCCGCTTTGACGCCATCATCGGTCGATCGAGCACCGATATAAAAATCATTCCCCGGCCACGATACATGATCCCAAGCCACAAAGCTAAATAATTCCAGGTTGGTAAAATCATCTCCCGCTTCTGCATACATTTGGGGTCTGCATAACTGCGGTTTGTTGGCATTGCCTTTTAATAATGGTCGAACCAACAAACTAATACCATCGATCTCGATTCGCTCATTGTCGCATTCGCTATATGGATCGTAATAGACGACTTTAATATGTGAAAACTTACTGCTATGAGTTTGTAAAAATCTCACCAGTGTGTTTCGCAGCTCGGCACCTAGTTGTCCTCTAAATACCCCCGCAAATTGTCCGCACCCCATGCCTGGAATTGTTATCAAAGCTTGCTTGTCATCCTGTTTGGCTCGATCGTTGGCATAAATAAATGCTGGTAAAAATCTCCGCTCGTAGAGTCGGTAGTATCCCTCTGAGTTAATTTCCCCATTACTAGTCACTTCTTCCCAGTCAACAGGCGCAATCTGATGACCATTTCGGAGTAGTGCGCCTGGAGTGAAAATCAGCGTCGCGGGAAATGGCACTTCATGCAGATCGGGCTGGCGATGTTTGCCATTATCATAGACAGTAACAGGTGTAACGATACTCAAATCGCCCAAGATCGCCAGCTCATCTTGATTCCAATCAAGGCCATTTCCATAGATAGCATCTTCAGCAAAAATCTGTGGACGCTTAGTTCGTACCAACAGTTCGATAAATTCTGGGATGGTAATGCGATCGAGATCGAGATCTTTTAATCGATCGTGTAAATATTCACCAGCTAGATCGCCAGCTTTGAGTCGATCGAGATAAGCGATCGCTATGTGGTATGTTTGCGGATTTACTAAGGTCCGATAATTTTTCATGTCTTCGATCGATTATGTAGATTCACTTATCGCACTATCCTGGTGTTAGCAAAATTTTTGTGGCACTTGCGTGCCGTCTACATGCTTCAAACCCCAAGCCGCCACGATCTTTAACACTGGTTTCAAGCTTCGACCTTTTTCAGTCAATAGATAATTCATCCGTTTGGAATGGTTGCTATAAGGCTGTTTTGATACCAGCCCCAATTCTTCTAATGACTTGAGCCGACTGGCTAAAATATTCGTCGAAATGCCTTCGGGGGATTCCAAAAACTCCTCAAAGCGTTGTTTGCCAAAAAACATCATGTCGCGAATCACTAGCAGCGTCCAGCGATCGCCAATCAGATCGAGCGTACAGGCAATAGGGCAAGGAGAACGACTGGATAGTGTCATCTGTGGGCGATCGCCTTAAAAAATGAGTCTACTTGCATTTTACAAGCTATTTCTGCTAAGTTGAAATGTAACTTGCATTTTACAACTTATGGTATGACCCAAGTTACTAGAGCCTTAGAGGTGACACTCCAAATTCCCATCAGAACCTACGATATTGATTTTGCTGGAGTAGTCAGCAATATTGTCTATATTCGCTGGTTAGAAGACCTGCGGATCGAAATTATGAACCGCCATTATCCGATTGCCGAGCAAGTTCGCGATGGGTTGGCACCCGTTGTTTTACAAACAAATATTGACTACAAACAGGCACTCAAAATGGGCGATCGACCGACGAGCACCATGTGGGTCGCATCATTAGCAACACTCCGTTGGACTGTAAGTGCCGAAATATCGAATGCAGGTAAAGTTGCCGCGATCGCCCAGCAAACAGGGATTTTTGTCAATCTGCAAACCAACAAACCGATCCGCGTTCCGAGCAGGTTGCAGCAGCAATATACAGATTCACTAGCTTGAATTAACTCGATCCGAATAACTATGTTGAGATTTTGTGCCAGCCAGTCAAGATCTTGACCTCACTCAGCCACTAGTCATCGGTCTGAGTATTTTTTTGCGTTCTTGAGGCGATCGGAATCGACTATTATCGATCGTAGCCACCTTAAGTTCTGTCACAATCGCAGATCGATCGGGATCGATCGCCAGTTAATCTATAAATATCGAACGGGTTGGCGGCTGTGGTAACTTAACACAGTTTAACCTTATGAAAATTTGGATGAATCGCAATTATGACAACTTTTAACTTTGACAACTATCCTTATTTATTAAGCGATCGAGAGCGGCAAAATCTCAGCCAGACGATCGATTATACCCAAATTAATTCCATCCCTGAAATCTGGCCGATCGTGGCGGCCAAGTGTGGTGATGTCGTGGCGGTACATGCGCCCCATAGCAAACCAGAAATTAGCCTGACCTATCGAGAACTAGCGACGCAAATTCACCTATTTGCGACGGGCATTCAGAGCTTGGGGATTCAGCCTCGTCAAGCGATCGCGCTGTTTGCTGACAATAGTCCTCGGTGGTTGATTGCCGATCAGGGCATCATGTTGGCAGGTGCCTTTAATGCCGTCCGGAGTTCGCAAGCAGATTCGCAAGAATTACTCTCGATTTTAGATAATAGCCAAGCCCAAACTTTGGTAGTTGAAGATCTGAAAACGCTCGAAAAGTTGAGCGATCGATTAGCTAATTTGCCAATTAAATTAATTATTTTACTATCTGACGAAAATACCGATGCAGAAACGCCATCTAAACTTGTCAACTTTAGTCAGACGATCGATCTCGGTCGCACTGCCGAGTTGATCCCCGTCGCGCTGGAAACAACCGATTTAGCCACCCTCATTTATACTTCCGGTACTTCTGGCAATCCCAAGGGCGTGATGCTCTCACATGGCAACCTCCTGCATCAAGTCAATACTTGTGGGTCGGTGATTCCAGCAACGCCAGGGTCAAGAGTATTGAGTATCTTACCCTCGTGGCATAGTTACGAGCGATCGTGTGAATACTATCTGCTTTCCCAAGGCTGTACGCAGACTTATACCAATATTCGCTATTTCAAGCAGGATTTGAAGGATTATCAGCCAGAATATCTCGTCGCCGTACCACGACTGTCTGAGTCGATTTATGAGGGCATTCAGAAGCAATTCCGCGACCAGTCGCCCAATCAGCAGAAGTTGGTCGAGACATTTTTGGCAGCCAGCCAACAGTACATCGAAGCCCGGCGCATTGTCCAAGGTTTGAGCCTAGAGTGTCTCCAACCCACACTGAGTCAAAAGTTAACTGCGCGCCTTCAGATGACAGCACTGGCTCCCATTCACGCGATCGCCGACAAACTCATCTACACCAAAATTCGGGCGGCAACTGGTGGCAAAATCAGACATATTATCAGCGGTGGTGGGTCTTTGGCCAAACATCTCGATCTCTTTTTTGAGATGATCGGCGTCGATATCCTCGTCGGCTATGGCTTGACCGAAACCGCACCGATTACCAATGTCCGCCGTCCGTGGCAAAATCTCCGCCTCTCGTCAGGACAACCGTTACCAGGTACCGAGATCAAAATCGTCGATGTCGAAACGCGCGAGTCAGTATCGATCGGTCACAAAGGATTAGTCTTGATTCGTGGCCCCCAAGTCATGCAGGGCTATTACCGCGATCCCGCAGCTACCGCCAAAGCGATCGATTCTGACGGCTGGTTCAATAGCGGCGACTTGGGGATGCTCACCGCCAATCGGGATCTGACGATTACTGGCCGTGCCAAAGATACGATCGTCCTCAGTAATGGTGAAAATATCGAACCTACCCCGATCGAAGATGCCTGTCTGCGCAGTCCCTATATCGGTCAAATCATCCTCGTCGGTCAAGACCAAAAGTCACTCGGCGCGCTAATCGTCCCTAACTCCGAAGCCTTACAAGCTTGGGCAGATAGCCAAAACTTGCCCGTTAATTCTCAAGATCCGAGCGAATATGCCAAAGCCCTTGATAACAGTCAAATTATCGACCTCTTCCGCAACGAACTCAACCGCGAAGTCAAAAACCGCCCCGGTTATCGGGTTGACGATCGAATCGCCACCATCAGGTTGATTGCCGAACCATTCAGCATCGACAATGGCCTCTTGACCCAAACCCTGAAAATTCGACGTCCAGTTGTGATGGAACGGTATCACGGTATGATTGACGAGATGTTCGCAGGCAAAGCCTAGCCTGAGGCGAATTGCTAAATTAGGAAATAGGGTATGGGGTAACGCCGCTAGCCACTAAACCAATAGCCACTAGTCACCAAAATTACCTAAATCATGGATCTACCAGACTCTCAATTATTACTCAAACGGGTCGTCAGTATTAAAGCTGTCGTAACCCAACGCTGGAAAGATGAAACCCAGCAACTATTACAAACCCAAATTAGCGAACTCGATGGCCAGCTACAGCAACTCGAAATTCAGGGACAAAGAGCAGTCGCTGAAATCCAAAAGCAGAGCCTGCAACCGCCTGGTCCCCAAGTAGTTCAACAGATTGAGAGCATTCAAATGCAAGTCAATCAGCAAAAAAGCGAGCTGCTCGAACAAAAAAACATGGCTCTGCAACAGCTCCAACAAGTTCAATTTCTCGAACTCAAACAGGAAGTCAGTCAAGGTCAAGTCGAGGGTTACTTTTCTGTCAAACTCGGTGATAATTTGATCTCCAAAATGAATGTTGAAGTCCTGCTGCACGATGGCGTCGTGATGGAAATTCGGGGAAATATCTAACAGCCGAAACAACGGTTAAACGGGGAGAATATTTCTCTCCCCTCTCCCCTCTCCGCTCATCAGCTACCGAATTGTCAGATCTATTCTCGATCGCCACCAGCGACATCCTCAACTGATGGATAGTCAAGAAATCGCGAATTACTTACCCCCTAGCCGCGATCGCCCAGATCGTCGATAATACCTGGATGTCGATCGAGGGGTATCTCAGCTCATGTTTAAGCTTGCTAATTTTCGTCGGTTTCTGATCTGTGGCTTATTGGGGTTAATCCTCACTGGAGTGGTGAGTTGCTTGAAGTCCCCCAGTGCCAAAGCTCCACAGTTAGAATTTTGGACGATGCAACTTCAGCCCAAATTTAACGACTATTTTAAAGACGCGATCGGTAAATTTGAAACTGCCAATCCCGCAATTAAAGTCCATTGGGTCGATGTGCCGTGGTCGGCGATGCATGGCAAAATTCAAGCCGCAATGGCCGCAAAAACAGCTCCTGATGTGGTCAATCTCAACCCTGATTTTGCGATTCAACTAGCAGCAAGAAATGCCTGGTTGCAGCTCGATCCGGTCTTAACCAAGGGCGAGAATAAAGAATATCTTCCCAACATTTGGCAAGCTGGCACCTTAGACGGCAAAACCTTTAGTCTGCCCTGGTATCTGACGACCAACGTCACGATTTACAATCAAGAACTATTCATCAAAGCGGGAATTGCCAAACCGCCGACGACTTATCAAGAACTCGCCCAAACTGCCAAACAGATCAAAGAGAAAACTGGTAAGTACGCCTTCTTTGCAACCCTGCTGGCTGAAGATAGCAACGATGTCCTCGAATCCCTCGTCCAGATGGGCGTGCAACTAGTTGACAAACAAGGCAAGGCGGCCTTTAATACCTCAGCAGGTAAAGCGGCATTTCAGTATTGGGTCGATCTCTACAAGCAAGGCTTGCTGCCCAAGGAAGCGATGACGCAGGGACACCAGCAAGGGATTCAACTCTACCAATCGGGTGAAATTGCCATGCTCTCGGCTGGGGCACCATTTATCGAAACGATCGCCAAGAACGCGCCACAGATTGCCAAAATTTCTGCTGTCGCGCCCCAAATATCGGGACAAACGGGTAAAACAGGTGTCGCTGTGATGAATCTGGTGATTCCGCGTACTAGTAAGTTACCGGAAGCTGCTGTCAAATTTGCCCTATTTATTACCAATGCCACCAATCAATTAGCTTTTGCGCAGGCTTCGGATACTTTGCCTTCTAATGTCAAAGCAGTGGCAGACTATAAAGCCAAACTAGCAGACAGTAAAAATAACTCGGCACTGGATCGAGGTAAGTCGATTAGTGCCGAGCAATTGGCGCAGTCGGAGATCTTGATTCCACCGTTGAAAAATATCGATCTGCTCAAAAAAGCAATCTATGAAAATCTCCAGGCGGCGATGTCGGGTGAAACGACCGTCGAGCAAGCAATCGCGACGGCGGCTAGTACTTGGGATGCTGGCAAACAAAGGTAGCGATCGAGAGACGACGTGAGGATAATTCAAATTCGATCGATAGTTATTCTAATTTAGGAGGGTAGTTTCGATCGATTTTTGTTAGTAATTTAACGCCAGTGTCTCCTAACTCTGCTTAGTACAAGTAGTTAAGTATGAGCATTAACCAGAACTGGAGTTAAATTAACGTCAGTTTGGACTAAGAATATTACTGAAAGCGGGTATAAAAATTAGGGTAGGGGCAATTCATGAATTGCCCCTACCCTAATTTTCAGTCAGATCTGTAGATCTCCGCTATTACTAATCTCTTCGATCGACCAAATCCTAACTTATTCCCATTCGATCGTTCCAGGTGGCTTGGAAGTGATGTCATACACCACGCGGTTGACACCTTTGACTTCATTGACGATCCGGTTAGAAACGATCTCTAGAAACTCATAGGGCACCTTCGACCAATCGGCGGTCATCCCATCCTCACTAGAGACACAACGCAAGACGATCGGGTGTGCGTAAGTCCGTTGGTCGCCCATCACACCGACGCTATTGACATCGGCAAGTAGCACCGCGAATGCTTGCCAGAGCTGATCGTAAAGTCCTTGTTTATTAACTTCTTGACGGACGATCAGATCGGCATCGCGGAGGATGTTTAGTCGCTCTGCTGTCACTTCCCCGATAATCCGAATGGCTAAACCAGGGCCAGGAAATGGCTGACGTTTAACTATTTCTTCGGGTAAACCGATCGATCGACCGACTTTC
>NZ_JANNDR010000566.1:0-26886 GCF_031378165.1 Chamaesiphon sp. OTE_75_metabat_556 | reverse complement strand
GCTGCAGCACCGCCAAAGATCGTACCAAGGATCGAAAATGGTTCGGGAACCGCTTGAACCCCACTCGTCGTACGCAGGCTCACCCGGTTAAGTGCAAAGTTATAGCCGTCGTTATTGATAAGATCCGTCGTATTAAACACAACGCTGGTAATATCAGCACTATCACTGGTAAAACCGAAAAATTCCGCAGAGTTGTCAGCTAAGGCACTAGTAAGAGCATCATTAACAGTCGCCGTCTGCGAGCCACCGTTGCCGAAAAAAGCGGTAATCGTACCTCTAAATGGAGAGACACCAACTTGCCCGGAGCCGTGATAGAAAAGACTATTAAGCTGTGTGCCCACTGCCGAAACGGGAGTAGCAAAACTCAAGGTCAGGCCACTAATACCATTAGCACTACCTTTATTCCAATAAACGGCATCATTAGGTGCAAAATTCCCATTCCAGAACGTGGTGTTTGCTGTAGCACTACCAGGTAAGCTGGCCTCATCTGTATATGGAGTTGAATTTTGGCGGCGAACCTCTCCAAATGCTCCAGCTTGGCTACCTGTGACTGTGATACCACCTGCTGAGAGGGTGGTAAAATTTGCTGGTGCGCTGGTGAGCTGGGTAATTGGATTCGACCAATCTACAAAGTCATTTGCGCCCAAGGCATCACGACTACTGACAAAACTCAGATTTGCCGACCAAGCGGTTGTAGCTGTAGTTAAAGCGATCGCCGTTGTTGCCGAAACGATCGAAAATTGTAAAATACCCTTGCTCAATGCATATTTCATTAACTAGTCATTCTCCTCAAGTTTTGATTAAATAGTTTCCCAATATATTGCCAGGAGAATTTTTGGGTTCACCAGATTTTCCACAGCATTAAATTTATCAGATCGAATCAACTTTCTTTTACCAGTACTAGTCCACACTGTGAACTGGTGTTCTCAGGAACAGAGATAATCAAAGTTTAAGTTTGCAAACTCAATCTATTCCTTAATAGTATTAAGGTATTTTTTACTACTAATAATTAACCACACGTTAGCAGTTTTGATTCTTGATGAAATCGGCAAAATAGCTGACTCGATCTGCGATCGAGTAACAAATGCATCCTAATTGCCACGTAAATAGCGGCTGTAGTTAAACCGTCCTAATCTTATTTATAAATGTTGTATCTTTATAAAGATGAAAAATTTCTACTGTTTTAATGAATTTATGATTCTGTCCGGCGATCGGATCTGTTCGGAATGTTAATGCGGCACCCACGATCGCGACTATTATCTGTGTCATACTCACAAGTCGCCAATTAATCGATTTTTGTGGAGGGATAGTAGCCTTTGATTTCTTGGTTGTAAAAGCTACCGATCGAATCCGTTGCTTGGAGATCTTCCCACAGCTCTGGCTCGACTTCTGAGTATTGATAAACAGAGCCATTATTAAACTCAATTTGTAAGATCTCGCGATCCTCATCGTAGCCAACTTGAGCAGCCATCGTCGAACAGGCTGGTAACATCTCGATCGGTTCTACGCAAGGCTCAATGGCTGGTGTGGAGGCAATAATTCGATCCAGAAGTTGCAAGCCTTCATATGCTGCTAATGGCGCGGGAATTTCGATATACTCAATCTCATCTTCGCGTTCGATCAGCAGCTTGAGTCCATTTTCATCATGCGCGATCGCTCTCAAGCTGCTCAAATCGATTTTACTTAGTTTCATCTGAGTTGCTACTCCGGCTAGAAGTGCGATCGTTATTAACGGTATAGTACTATTTTACCAAGAAAATAACTCATTTGGAGATCGCGCAGTAGTTTTACGCATGATGGCTGAGTACAAAAAACAGAGCTTTGTCAAGTTGTCAAACATGCCATCATCGAGCGATCGAGAAATTCAATTGAATCGCCAAGCTTTGCCGTTAATGTCCGATCGAATCTCACCCTTCTCATAGACAATATTTCCATTGCAGCATAATCTTTCATGGCAAACTTCTCTGCGGATGAACAGTTTCCCACAGCAACTACTATTGCGCTCCGCTTTTTAGGGCACTAGGGCTTTTCTATAAATCTCAAAGCTTTACCTTTAATCTCCGATCGAATCTCTCCTTTCTCATACACCACATTTCCATTGACGATCGTGTAGACAGGATAACCGGTTAGATTCCATCCTTCAAATGGACTCCAACCGCATTTTGTCTGTAAATCTTTGCGTTCTACAGGATGATAATTTTCGAGATCTACTAATACTAAATCTGCGTCGTAACCGATCGCGATTGCGCCTTTATTCGGAATGTTATAAGCTTTAGCGACTGCTGTAGACATCCAATTGGAGACTTGCTCGATCGAGCATTTGCCAGCGACTGCTTGGGTGAGCATCACAGGGAGAGCTGTTTCGACTCCAGGCATTCCCGATGGAGTATTCGGGTATCCTTTAGCTTTTTCTTCGAGAGTATGAGGGGCATGATCTGTGGCGATGAAATCGATCGTGCCATCTAATAAACCCGCCCACAATACATCATTATCATGATGCGATCGCAGCGGTGGATTCATCTGCGCGAGAGTACCGATGGTGGCATAGGCATCGGTATTGAGCATCAGATGTTGGGGGGTGACTTCGGCTGTCACCCAGGCGGGTTTGTGTTGGCGCAGAAATTCGACTTCGATGGCGGTGGAGAGATGGAGAATGTGGAGGCGGCGTTGATATTTTTCGGACAGTTGTAAGGCTAGTCTCGTCGCATTGAGGGCAGCGATATCGTCTTGAATTTGGGAATGAACAGCCGGATCGGTGCTACCCGCAAATTCCTGTTTGCGCTGGTTGATGCGGGCTTGATCTTCAGCGTGGACGGCAATCAGGCGATCGCCTTGGGCAAAAATCGGTTCTAAGGCGGCTGCGGTATCGACGAGGAGATCGCCATGCGCCGAACCCATGAACACCTTGATGCCGCAGGTAGGGCTGGCTGTGCGAATGTCTGGCAAGTTGGCGGGAGTCGCGCCGATAAAGAAGCCGTAATTGACGATGCTCTTGCGGGAGGCGCGATCGAGTTTATCATCGAGAGCTGCCTGGGTTATCGTCAAGGGTTTGGTATTGGGCATCTCTAGAAAGGACGTCACCCCGCCTTTGGCGCAGGCATAGCTGGCAGTGGTGAGATCCTCTTTATGCTCCAATCCTGGTTCCCGAAAATGGACTTGCGGATCGATGATACCGGGCAACAAAACCAAACCAGTTGCGTCAATTTCTCTAGTGGCATCGGTAGTAATAATTTCCGCCGCAATCTCGACAATGCGTTCGCCCTGAACTAACACATCACCAGTCAACCAGCTACCATCAGCCAAGAGGATGCGAGCATGACGGATGAGCAAAGAATTTACGTTCATACTCGATCGGTAAAAATAAAGGGCATAATGGTCTATGGATGAAATCATTTTAGTCGAGATCGACTGGGTGGCTAGCTCTGAGAGCCGCTAAATCGATTCTCTTGCTGCGCAGGCAGACGCTTCGCGAACGCGTTGGTGTAAGCCTGCGCTTACAGAGAGGCTACGCCAACGATTCGTTCGGCACAGCGCAATTGCCCGCTGCGGGAGTTGTAATTGACAATCCGCGATCGAGACTCAGGCTGCTGTATTTTAGACGATCTAGATCGGATTTTACAGCCCGATCGTTGCGATGGCGCAGAGATCTCGGCTCCGACTGAGGCTGGCACTAGATCGTTACCCTCCCAGACTCGTCAGCACTGGGAACCAATCGACTTATTCACTCATTGATATCCCCTTCAATCGTTTTATGGATTACGAACACAATCGATCGGAATCAGAATTGAAAACTCCCCCCGCAACTGATGTGACATCAGCAGCTCCAGCCACTACCGAATTAGCTAATTTGGCGATCAATGAAGTCAAGCCGACTGACACACCCAAAGTCGAAAATCCCTGGGTTGAGACGATCAAAACGATTGGATTGAGTGTGATATTGGCGTTTGGGATTCGGAGTTTTGTGGCTGAGGCGCGCTATATTCCCTCTGGCTCGATGTTGCCGACGCTGCAAATTGACGATCGCTTAATTATTGATAAAATCACTTATCGGTTTGGCAATCCCGTGCGGGGCGATATTGTGGTCTTCAATCCTACTGCCCAGCTCGAAAAAGAAAACTATAAAGATGCCTTCATTAAGCGCGTGATCGGCGTCCCTGGCGATCGGGTCGATGTCAAAGCTGGTAAAGTCTATATCAATGGCAAAGTCCTCCCCGAAAACTATCTCGACGAACCGCCAGCAAAAGACTGGAGTACTACCGATCGCTATGCTAGCGATGAGCTATATAAAGTGCCTTGGCCGGCAAATGGGGTCGTACCGCCAGGTCAGTATCTAGTTTTGGGCGACAATCGCAATAATAGTTACGATAGTCATTATTGGGGCTTTGTACCGCAGGATAAAATTGTCGGCAAGGCAACAGTGCGATTTTGGCCGATTAACCGTGCCGGCGGCCTCGATCCCCAACCGGATTATCGCTAAATCTAGCGACGGAAATTTCACGCGATCGATCGTCCCAGATCGGCCACTTATCTAGATCTTAAATTACAACGGTTTTATGGATGACGATCGAGAACGCCTCACCTCTAAACCCGAAACTAGCGATCCACTACCAAAAGCTGAACATCCGTGGGTAGAAACCCTCAAAACCATCGGCTTGAGTGTGGTGTTAGCTTTGGGGGTGCGGAGTTTTGTGGCCGACTCTCGATATATCCCCTCTGGCTCGATGCTGCCGACGTTGCAGATTAACGATCGCTTGATTATCGACAAACTCAGTTACCGATTTAGCGATCCCGTACGGGGTGATATTGTCGTCTTCCATCCGCCCGCCCAACTCGAACGCGAATTGGTCGCTAATGGTGAAAAAAAATTCCAGGAAGCTTTTATTAAGCGAGTTATCGGCATGCCGGGCGATCGGGTGGAGGTCAAAGGCGGTAAGGTGTATATCAATGGTAAAGTCCTCGCCGAAAACTATCTCGGCGAACCGCCGCGTTATCAATGGAGCAGTACCGAGCTAACTCCCGATGGTATCGTCCCGCCCAGTCATTATTTAGTCTTGGGGGACAATCGCAATAATAGTTACGATAGTCACTATTGGGGCTTTGTACCGCAGGATAAAGTCATCGGTAAAGCCATTCTCAGATTTTGGCCGATTAATCGCGCTGGCGGGATTACCCCTCAACCTGACTATAACAACTAGATCGATTCCCCAATACTTAATACCCTCGCCAATGCCTGAGAAATTTCGGTCATTGTTGTAACTGGGAGTAACCCAAGTTGCTTAATTAACCGTTGCTGTGAAATAGATCTCACCTGAAAAGTATCAGCCACTGAAGTCTTGCTCAAGCCATTATCGATATCCGGTTCGATCCTCACCAGCCAGGGGACATCAACAAAGGCATTATTCCAGCCAGTGATGGGTACGACAACCTTGAGCCGCAATACACCGATTTCATTGTTATTGACAATAATTGCTGGTCGAATCTTACCAATTTCGTCACCAATACTCGGATTAGAGTCATAAAGCCAGATTTGACCTCTAAGCATATTCTGAATACTCATAGAAGTTCTCAGTATTGCGATCGGTAAAAGTAGCCAGATCGCTATTTTCTGCATAGTAAGAACGCATCTTTTCTGCGGCAATTTCTAGATCGGTTCGATCTGGCTGTGGTGTTAGGGCTGGATGGCTTAACCGATCGCGAATTATTTTGGAAGTCACCTCCAAAATCTCTAACTGCTCCGCGATAGTCATAGTCTTGAGCGCAGCTAATAGCTCTGATTTGGTCATAGTTTTAGGATTTTGGTTCTCTTGTTGCGATCGAATGATAATCTTAAGTTTTTGCTTAAAATTGGGTTTTGCTGGGGATGATAATCATTGAAAAATAGGGGACATTACTCGGATCGACAGCTTCGATCGACACAATCCGCTGATCCTTAGCCGTGGCGCGTTCGATATATTTAGCGCGATCTAATAAATCTAGTTCACTTAAGACCTGCCGCACTTTCTCAAAATGACGGCGGAGCTTGATAATTGCGACTGCATCTGCATTGATTAATTGCTCTCTTAACGCTTTTGCTGAAAGGGTACCGGCGAGGACGCTAAATACATCATTTTGATAACATAAAGGCATACCAATCGCCGCTGCTGCCGCCATTGGCGATGAGATACCAGGGACAATCTCGGTGATAAATCGATCGGCTAAGCGGGTAAATAAATACATAAATGAGCCGTAAAATAACGGATCGCCAGCGCATAAGACCACCACATCGCGTCCCGCACCCAAATGTGCCGCGATCGGTTTAATCGCCTCACTGTACAATTCATAAGCGGCTTCGGGATCGAGGGCGCGGGGGAAATTAAAACAGACTTCGATTTGGTCGCCTTTGAGATAGGGTGCGACGATCGAGCGCGCTACGCTTTGATGGTCGGTTGCGGCTTGGTAGGCAACTACTGGAGCCGCCTGCAAGAGTCGATATGCTTTGAGTGTCAACAACTCCGGATCGCCAGGGCCAACCCCAATCCCGTATAATTTTCCCGTCTGAATTGCAACCATTATTCCTGCTCCGTGGCTAGTGCATTGACAGCAGCAGCAGCCATCGCGCTACCACCCCGTCGTCCGTGAATTGTCAGAAACGGTACGCCCCGACTATCGGCGGCGAGGGCGGCTTTGGATTCGATCGCGCCGACAAATCCAACGGGGAAACCGAGAATCAGTGCGGGTTTGGGTGCGCCTTCGTCGAGCATTTCAAGCAGTCTAAATAGAGCCGTGGGAGCATTGCCGATCGCGACTACAGCACCAGCCAAATGTGGTCGCCATAGTTCTAAAGCCGCAGCCGATCGCGTATTCTCTAATTGGGCGGCTAAAGCCGGGACTTGGGGATCTGGGAGGGTACAAATCACCCGATTTTCTACAGGTAAGCGCGTACGCGTCACGCCATCTGCTACCATCCGCGCATCGCATAAAATTGGTGCCCCACTTGCCAGTGCCTTGCGTCCAACCCGCACGGCATCGATCGAGTAATCTAGATCGCCGACGATATCAATCATCCCACACGCATGGATCAGTCGCACTGCGACAGTATTGAAATCGGCTGGTAAGGTACCGAGCTGGGCTTCCGATCGAATCGTGGCAAAAGATTGGCGATAAATTTCCGCCCCATCGCGGATGTACTGTAGGGGAGCGGGAATGGTGATTTTGGATGACATGTGGGAGTTGGGAGTTGGGAGTTGGGAGTTCGATTACGCTCACTGCGGGGAGCGGGGCGCGGGGAAAGATCATAGAGTTAATGTTTAATTTATCTGGCGATCGATTTCCGCTGCCGTTCGGATTTTGATGATGATGCAGACTCATTGACGGTTGATAAATGCTGGCAATGATTCTTGAGCATCTAATCTTCGCTGTTGATAATCCTCGATTAGTTTCCCAACGAAGATCGGGATGCGTTCGGGGGGTAACAGATCCCTTGATTCCTGCTCGAATGTGGCTCTAACCTCACCAATTTCTAATCGATAGCGACTACCTCGTTCGGAAGTTTCTGCCTCGCCCCACAGGGTTATATCCGCCAGATCGGGTTGAGCGCAAGATTTTTCGCAACCGCTGAAATGGATATTCAACGGTCGATCGAGCGTAAATTGAGCGGCTAAATACTCAGATAGGGCGATCGCATCGGCTTGAGTATCAGTCGCACTAAACTGGCAACCAGTCGCACCCGCACAGGCTCTCAACAAACTGCTCGGATGAGTGGCTGTTTGCACTAAACCTAGATCGTTAATTAATCCCTGGACTGTGTTCAGATCGATCGATCGGACATCGGGGATAATCACATTTTGCCAAGGGGTGAGGCGAATAGTCCCACTACCATACTGCACCGCGATCGATTCTAAACCTTTGATTTGCGCTACAGTCCACCTCCCCAACAGCAAGACGACACCCACATAGTATCGATCTGGTTGCCGTTGCTGCTGCGCACCTAAATGAAGATCGTTATTTACCTGGATATAATCTCGTTCGCGGAGCGTCCGTTTGGCGGAATCGAGTGAGGTGTTTTTAAAAACAAATTGCCTAGAACCTATGAATTCTCGTCGGACTAGTTCGCCAAACTCAGCCAAACCATCATCACTAATGACATCCCGCAGTCTTGGTTTTCGCCGCGTATCTCCACCAATTACCGTGATGCCCTGGAGATAACTCTGCGCGATCGCCGCCAACATCGGCAAACATTCATCGGTGGTTAAATTGACCCCCACAGGTTGCGGAGCTTCACCACGGTTGCCCATGCCTAGATGCAGACTAAATTCATCCTTGCCAATCGCGAGTAGCGTTATATCATTGGGTCGATCGAGAATGCCAACGCTCCCGCCACCATCGAAACCGACACTAAATTTATTCGATAAGCTACCCAACTCAGGGTGAAGATCTAAGTATTCCAGCCAAGCAGCAGCTAACGGGCGCACATCGATTAATTCCTGCGCGTCAATTCCTGCTGTCGGACTGAGCATGATATTCCGAATGCCATCGACAGCAGTATTACTTGCTGCCAATCCACACTCAGTTAATTTGGTTAATAAATCTCGATCTAAATCTTGTGATAGCGATCGCAGTTGTAAGTTCGCACGATTGGTAACTTGGACGTACTCTAAGCCGATCGTTTCTAGTAACTCGGCGATCATCCGACATTGTAATTCATTTAACACGCCACCCGGAATTCGCAACCGAGTCAACAAGCCATCACGCGCGATCGCTGGATGATAAATATCTGGACAGATCCTGGAGATCGTCTCTGTCAAAGCAAATGGTTCGATAGCAGACACTGACTCTAACTCCTTCCCCATGCGACGCAAGGAAATAGTGAATGTGAGTACCGCATGGGTACGCTCAAAGCACGGTATTCTGACTCGAAGCGTTCGCGCTCCATCACAGTTGCGGCACAGCCCTGGATTCTCACCAGACTTCCCCGATCCCCAAGCTTCATCAATTTAACATGAGATGGGGATCTTTAGGTTTTAGGCTTTAGGGGATAGTGAATAGTGGATAGTGGATAGGGAATAATAGGTTTAGATGTAAGCATCATTGCCCCCAGTCCCCCGTCTCCCTAGTGGAACAATCACTCGATCGACCCGTCATCAAGATTACATTCACATCGCCCTAGGTCGATAGTTCGGAAATCTCCACAATCCAAAATCCTCAAATCGGGGAATTCAGGCTACAATTGGCTGGAGTGTGAGTGAGTAAGTATAAATAACTATCAAAAGCTATGTCTTTCAGCCCCCTGACCCTAGATGCTCCCGTAGCAACCACCGCAGATCGCGCGGTTGGATCTGTTACTTCAGAGCACGAACAGCAAGTTGCTAAATTGATGAAGGCTTTATATCCAGCCGACAGACAAGAAAAATTCCTCGAACTTCAAGCGGAAGTTGATACATTGCTATCCCAGCTCCAAGCCTTGCAGAGAGTCCGCGCATAGGTTATTCAGCAAAAAATTTCCCACCCTCTAAAATAACAACTTTTAAATATCTAAATTTTATTAAAGAGCGATCGAATTTAATTCGATCGCTCTTGTTTTGGCTGGCCTCGAACAGCAGCCCCAACTGGGAAGATCTCAATGTTGCGAACTCTAGATTAATTCATACAGAGTACTGCGTTGGCAATAGTTGCGATCGATCGATCGAATCGCACCTTGTAGATCCGCCACTGATAGGCAAGTGCCACCCTTAGCTCCCGCCATCGTGGTAATATGCTCCTCCATCAACGTTCCACCCAGATCGTTACATCCCCAGGTTAGGGCGGTTTTCGCACCTTCTAGACCCAATTTGACCCAACTGGGTTGATGATTGGGGATATAGTTGCCCAAGAAGATTCGGGCTACAGCAGTTAGCAATAGATTGTCAGCTAAAATTGGTTGATCGCGGCCGACGCGACTGCGGAGCGGAGCAGGTGCTGATTCGCCGACGAAGGGGAGGATAATAAATTCGGTGATGCGGGTCGGAGATCGAGTATCTATTGCTTGGAGTTGAATTTGTTTTAATCGATCGAAATGGGCGATTTGCTGGCTGGGAGTCTCGATATGTCCAGCTAGCATGGTACTTGTCGTCGGCATCCCCAATTGGTGCGCGGCGGTAACAATTTCGATCCAAGTCGCACTATCGATCTTTTCGGGACAAATGACTCGCCGTACCGCATCATCCAATACTTCCGCCGCCGTACCTGGCATCGAACCTACCCCAGCCTGTTGTAAGGCGATAATGACATCGGCATAGCTTAATCCATCTTGACGCGCGATAAATTCGACTTCTTGAGGGGAAAAAGCATGAAGATGAAGCTGAGGAAAGGTAGTTTTAATCGCAGTAATTAACTCTACATAATAAGTCAGCGATCGACCCCCAATCTTGGCACCTGGATGCAATCCGCCCTGCATACAGATTTCTGTTGCTGCTAGTTCTACTGCGGCGGCGGCTTTAGCTAAAATTTGCTCGGTACTCAGCCAGAATGCGCCTTCGGTACCTTCATCGCGGCGAAACGCACAGAAGCTACAGTGCTGTTCACAAATATTGGTAAAGTTGATATTTCGGTTAATAACGTAGGTAACGGTATCGCCAACTTGTTGTTGGCGTAACTTATCGGCTGTTACTCGAATCTGTTCGATAATAGCTGGATCGGTTTGAGTCAGCAATAGCAGTGCATCTGCGGTGGAAATATCCCCACCTTGCAAGGCTCGATCGAGTATCCCCTCGATCGTGTTAACGTCTGAAGCGATAGGTGAAGTGGCGATTTCAGACATAGCAATGATATCCAGGATGAAAACAAAACGAGATCGACTATCGATCGCTATTGTATCTTCACAGATCGATCGAATGTGTCCTCATCCCCGTAAACAAACGAAAACGAGGCGATGGCGAGGGGTATCGAGCAAATCGATCTGGCCAAGCCACCGCCGCCAGATTTGGCAGTGGAGATCGACATTAGTGATTATATGTTCGCTTAAATAGCCCCAAATTTTATAAGGACTATTTAATTACTTAAGACTTTCATCTTCTCGATCGATCCTGCCACATCGGGTAACTTTTGCCCATATTTTTCGGCTGTTTCCAACCATAGATCGGTAACAATCTTTAACTCCGCTAGAACTTCATCTAAGGTTTCTCCTTGAGCCAAACAGCCTTTCAATGCGGGAATTTCGGCAACATAGCCACCTTCTTCACAAGGGTAAATCACAATTGGATACTGCATTAGTCTTCTTCCTCTTCTAGTTCTGGATCTGCTGATTCGATTAATTCTAAAGCTTTGCGAACATAGATCGCTTTGACTCGATTATTATGAACGGGAACGACAAAGGTTGTTTCTGCATATTTAAAAATATGGTGACTACCAGTAACTCGATCGAGATAAAAGCCTTCGTATTCTAGTAGATTGCGAATATCGGCAAAAGTGGCATTTTGGGGACTATTTGTCAGTCGATCGATTATTTTTTCTCGTTTGCCCATATGTTACTGCGATCTGTTTTTAAAAACTAGGAATCATTCATCGATCGCTTGTAGAGCTAGCATAATCTCTTCTGGATGAGCTTCTACATAATCCCAGGCGGTGGCTAGATCGCTCTCTGTAAGCTGGGGATACATCTGAAGTAAGTCTCGATCGCTACAGCCGAGATCCTGGGCATTGACTAGTTCCCAGATGGCAATCTGGGTATTGGCAATCCGTGCTTCGCCGCTAATAGTTTCTAGCGGTTTGGCAATTTCTGGCTGGATACTGACCAAGCTGTGCGTCAATAATTGGATGACGTGCTCTTTTTCGGCGGGAGTCAACGCTAGTAGCTGGGATTCTAAGTCTTGGAGCGTCATAATTTAAGATAAGCCTTAGATATCCAAACTAGAGGATTATTGATTTTATTATGCCTTACAGCCATCTCGATGAGAGCAACGGACACAAATCCTTTCAATTACCTGGTTCGCGCCCTCATTATAATCCCGATCGACCCGGACAGGTCGAGCATATCAGTCTAGATTTGGTGCTGGACATTCCCAATTCTAGTTTCACTGGTACTTGTGCGATTCGGCTCAATCCCGTGCGAAATGCGATCGAGTCATTGACGCTCGATGCTGTGGATCTGAAGATCGATCGCATCGAAATCGATGGTACCGATTGCGCGTTTAATTATGATGGGGAATTGTTACATATTCCCGTTAAAGTGAATGTTATTGCTGGCAAAATCTTGGATTTGGTCATTTATTATGGCGTAACTAACCCGCAGCGAGGTTTGTATTTTATCCATCCTGATGAACATTATCCCGATAAACCTACCCAAATCTGGACGCAGGGTGAAGATGAAGATTCGCGGTTTTGGTTTCCCTGTTTTGATTATCCCGGACAACTCGCAACTTCAGCAATTCGAGTGCAGGTACCGAAGGATTTTGTGGCGATTTCTAATGGTGAATTAGTCGAGCAGACTATCTTTGGTGAAGATCGCGTTTATCAGTGGATGCAAAAAGAGATTCATCCGACATATTTGATGACGCTGGCAGTAGGCAGGTTTAGTGAAATTTCCGATAGTTGGAATGGCAAGCCCGTTACTTATTATGTCGAGAAAGGACTGGAAGCATCAGCGAAATTGAGTATGGGTAAAACACCCCAGATGATTGAGTTCTTTAGTGAGAAGTTTGGCTATCTTTATCCATTCCCTAAATATGCCCAAGTTTGTGTGGCTGATTTCATCTTTGGTGGGATGGAGAATACTTCGACTACGTTGTTAATGGATCGGTGTTTATTGGATGAACGAGCATCTTTAGACAACTTTAATACTGAAAGTTTAGTCGCTCACGAATTAGCTCACCAATGGTTCGGCGATCTAGTCGTCATCAAGCACTGGTCGCACGCCTGGATCAAGGAAGGAATGGCTTCCTATTGCGAGGTATTGTGGACGGAACATGAATACGATAAAGATGAAGCTGCCTATTATTTACTCGGCGAAGCGCAAAGTTATCTAAGTGAAGATAGCGATCGCTATCGCCGTCCGATAGTTACGAATATCTATCGGGAAGCGATCGAGTTATACGATCGACACTTGTACGAAAAAGGTGCCTGTGTCTATCACATGATTCGGGCAGAATTGGGCGATGAATTATTTGATCGATTCGTACATACTTTCGTCAATGATAACGCACATAAAACAGTCGAAACGATCGATCTCTTACGGGCGATCGATAAATCCACTGGCCGGAATTTAGCCTTCCTCTTCGATCAATATGTCTATCGCGGCGGACATCCTGATTATAAAGTCGCCTACAGTTGGGATGGCGATAGTAAGTTAGCAAAACTGACAGTTACTCAAACCCAAGCTAAAGAGGGCGTACATATCCTCACCAATGACTTATTCGATCTGAAAATTCCAATCGGTTTTGGTTATGTCAAAGATGGCGTCGCTGATGTCAAAGTCACTAAAATTCGTGTCTACGAAAAAGAACAAGTTCTCTATTTTCCCCTCGAAACGAAACCCGATTTCATCAGCTTTGATGTCGGCAATAACTATTTAAAAACCGTCACCCTCGAATACCCCCTACCCGAACTCAAAGCGCAACTCAAGTCCGATCCCGACCCGATTTCGCGGATCTATGCCACAGAAGCGATCGCTAAAAAAGGCAATCTCGAAGCCGTCACCGCGCTGACAGAATGTCTCGCCACTGAAAAATTCTGGGCTGTCCGACTCGAAGCCGCCCAACAATTAGCGACAATTAAGCTCGATCTGGCTGTCACCAATCTCGTCGCCAAAATTGGTGATGAAGATGCCTTCGTGCGTCGCGCGATCGTCGATGAATTAGGTAAGATTAAAACTCCCGAAACCTACGCGGCAATTAAACAACTCGTCGAAGCCGGAGATGCTAGTTACTACGTCGAAGCTGCCGCCTGTCGCGCTCTGGGTGGGATGACTACCGCTAGTCTCAAAGACAAGCAGGAAGAAGTAATTACCCTCCTTACCGAAGTACTTAATACCCGCGCTGGCTGGAATGAAATCGTGCGGGCAGGTGCGATCGGTGGTTTGAGCAAAATCACCGATTCCGAAACAGCCCTAAACACCGTCATAGAGTATGTTAAACCGGGCGTACCTCAACCACTGCGATTGACATCAATTCGTGCCCTGGGCACGATTTCTAACGGTCAATCCGAAGCAAATCTGACAGTTATCGTTGAGAAGTTGGCCGAACTCGCCCGCGAGACGTTCTTCCTGACGCAAGTCTCGGTAGTCAATGCTCTGAGCCAGATGTCCACCGTCAAAGCGATCGGGGTATTGCAAGGTTTAGCCAACCAAAGCCCCGACGGACGCGTCAAACGGATCGCGGATGAAGGGGTACAAAAAGTCCAGAAGAAAATCGGTTCAGATGGAGCGGTGAAACAGTTACGTGAAGAGTTGGAAGAAGTTAAGAAAACCAATCAGGAATTGAAGAGCCGATTGGAAAATCTCGAAGCTAAGAGCAAATAGAGATCGGCACAACCAATGCTAGATTCCCGACTTCTTGAAGAAGTTGGGAATCTGTATCTGTATCAAATTTTTTCGGTTCGATCGAACGATCGTGTAATTGAGATCGATCGCAACCATATCATCCTCATCTGATCGATCGTTGACTAGGCTAGCTCCATAAAAATCTAGTATCGAGTATAAATCCTGGTAATACGTCTTCTCCTGATAAGGATTCAGGTGCAGTCAAAAGTTCGGGTGGCTTCCCAATTCGATAAATAGCGGCGCGTTTGCCTTTGGGATCTAGCAGCCAAGCGAGCCGACAACCACTTTCCATATATTCCACCATCTTTGCTTGAGTTTGAACCCAAGAATCAGAGCGCGACATGAGTTCGAGTGCAAAATCTGGGCACAGTGGCAAAAATCCCCTTTGCTCATCTGGTGTGAGCGCTTCCCATTTATCAATAGTAATCCAGGCTACATCAGGCGATCGATCTCCGCCTGCGGGTAGCTCAAAACCAGTGGAAGAATCAAAGGTTTTCCCTGCTTTGCTGGTACGATTCCAGAGTCCGATTTCTAGATTCAGATCTGAATTCCAGTTTCCGGTTTCACCACCAGTGGGAGCCATAACGATTAAATTGCCTTGTTTGTCTCGTTCCAGTTTCATATCTGGATTGTCGTCAGCAATCTGCCGAAATTGGCTGCGGCTAAGATTGGAGATCGAGTTTAGATTGATGGTAAGGGCTGCCATGACTGGAAAGTATAGTCACTACTGTTTAATTTTAGCATCTGGAAACAGATAGATTCTGGTCAGATCGATCGCAGCCATATCATCCTCATCTAATCGATCGATCGAATCATCAAGATAGATTTTCCAGTTGAGGCGGTTACCCTCAATGGCTTTGGCTGGATATTGGGATAGTGAAGCCATTACCTACGGTAGGTCAAAGACCAACGGGTTTGTAGATTGCAAACCAAATCGGGGTCGTGAGTAGGACTCGTTGGCGTTGGCGAAAGCCTGCCGTAGGCACAGCCTCTCTGGAAGAGAATCGATAGGTTAAAATAGAGCTTAGACAAATAGCAAAGAATGGCATATTAATATCATGCTGACTCTACTCGAATTTCGTCTCGAAAGGCTGTGCCAAATCCGATAAGCGAGAGGAAAGAGGAACTGCCCAACAGATGTGTTCAATATCTTTCGATCTTCTAGCTTAGATAATGACTGATTTACAGCAACAGGCACGAGAAATACTAGGTCGGTTAGCATTTATAGATTTCGATCTGTGTCTAGAAATCGACCGAACTTTCAATCATTTACCTCGTGCGCCTGGTATTTATGCGATTCGCCATCGCACCGATGGACTCTTGTACTTGGGTAAGACAAACGATCTGAGTACGCGGTTTAATGGGGGTCATAAGTCGTTTACTTGGGCGTGGCTCGATCTTTATCAGCCCAGTGATGTGAGGATTGCAATTGAAAGGCTCGACCGCTGGGGGAAAGCAGAGTTATTATTAGAGTTAGAGGCTATTTTGCTCAGGGCAACAGAACCGCCGTATAACGTTAAGATTCCCATGGAGCGTTAAAGCTATGCAATCGAAGACATTAGAACAACTTACGCCAACTGCTGCTCAGGCGATTCTAGAAAACTTGCCGGAACGAATTAGATTAGCGTTTATTAATCGATCGACTGAGATAGATTTTCCAGTTGAGGCGGGAACCCTCGATGGCTTTGGCTGGATATTTGGATCGTGAGGCGAATACCTACGGTAGGTCAAAGACCAACGGGTTTGTAGATTGCAAACCAAATCGGGGTCGTGAGTAGAACTCGATCTGATTTTATAACCCTAACCAGATTTGGATCGATCTCACTAATTGTTCCGCGTCAGGATCGGCTAATCTGCCAATTGTCTTCGTAACCAAGCTCTGGTGAACGGTATACAAACCTCTCTTGACGGCTGTTTCGAGCTTTAATCCTGCGGCTGCCCATTCAGACAGGATAAATTCACCCTCAAGTAGCGATGAAGTTTTGCTGGTTAGAGGGACGATAATTAAATCTTTGGAAATATGCTCGGCATTGACGACAACGGCAGGTCTGATTTTTGACCCAGACAAATCTGAGAATGGCAATTGAACTAAGATGATGTCGTCTTTAGTGTAACTGGGCATAGATATCATCCTCGCCGTTATCCCAAACGGCTGCTAGTGAGGTTTGGCTAGCTTTGAGCCAGAACTCACTCTCATCATCAGGTAGGATCGTCACGAGTATTCTCGTTCCATCAGGAATAGAGATTGGCTCTGACAATTCAACTTTTCCCTGTGAAAAGGTTGCCCAAACTGTTTTTGGCATTGGTTGAATCCCACAATACAAGGGTTATTACTCTAATTGTACCTAGAGATTTGTGTACTAGCCCAGAGATCGACTGAGATAGATTCTCCAGTTGAAGCGATGAACGAGATGGCTTTGGCTGGATATTTGGATCGTGAGGCAAACGGGTTTGTGGATTGCAAACCAAATCGGGGTCGTGATTAGAACTAGATCGGTACGTTAAAATAGATCCTAGGCAAATAGCAAGGAAGGGCATATTAATATCATGCTGACTCTACTCGATCGAATCAATCAAAAGCTACCACAAGCACCCGAATCAGTCTTAGAGCAAGTTTGGACGATTCTCAATGCTGCCAATGAAGATGAAGAACTGTATGCTGAATTCGATCGGTGTGAGGCTGCTAGTGATAAAGATGAAGCTCAAATCGAAGCAATGCTAGCAACAAAAGGTTTGTAAATGGCTAGGATGAAGCGTTAAAGCTATGCAATCGAAGACATTAGAACAACTTACGCCCACTGCTGCTCAGGCGATTCTAGAAAATTTGCCGGAACGAATTAGATTAGCGTTTATAGATCGATCGACTGAGATAGATTTTCCAGTTGAGGCGGGAACCCTCGATGGCTTTGGCTGGATATTTGGATAGTGAGGCAATTGGATTTGTAGATTGCAAACCAAATCGGGGTCGTGAGTAAAACTCGATCGATTCCACTGAAGTTACTCGATGCTATGCAGATAATTCAGGCCATAATAAGGCAGCGGCGAAAAGGCACAAAAATATCTGTGCTTGAAGAGCTTTCCGATCGATAATCTCCTCATGAGCTACAAAGTTTCTTTGCTTCCGAATAGTATGAGCAAGATCGATTCCCATCTCAGTTAGAAAATTATCATCTTTAGCGTGTTTAAGCAAAAGACCAAGAGTAGCATTTCGATCGTTGCAGTTCAATAACTGCCGCAATTCTCGCTCCAGTTCTTTTGCCAAATCGATTGGGAATGACTTGTCGAGGGGAAGCTTATCGACAATTAAGCAGAACTTGTCATTTTGACCAGAAGCTTCTTTTGCAGACTCTATGATATCAGAACTGAAGTCAACTGTGATTCCGTGATTTGCTGATGCCAATATTTGTTTTGAATCTTGCAGCCTCTCTTTTTTCTTGAAATTATTATTCTTTAAGTTTTCTTCAAGATCCTGAGATTGTATATCTGTCAGAGATATCTTAACTGAATGACTATTTCTCAGAGGCAAATTTAATCCGATAGGTAGCCCGTATTTTGTATATGCAGTTTCGCGGGCTGTTGTAAATGTGCCCCATCTATTTGTGTAGGGCTTTTGGCTGAAACACCCATAAGCGTTCATATCATGGGCACTTGGTATCTTATCAAGTTCAGATGTTACCTTGATGATTTCTCGCAACAATTCATCATCAGATGGTAAATTGCGCTTTTTAGAAGTGACTGGAGCTAATCCAGCCGCAGTAAGCGCATCTTTCCAGTTACCAAATCGATTACGGATTGTGCCTCGGTTAATCGTCCCCAGTTCATCATAGTCGCCTTGGCTAAGTTGATTCGTCCCAAGCATACCTGCCACTTTTTGCAGCTCTGCTACTATTTCAGATTTATCGACTTTACTTGTCATGGGTACTCTAATTTCTTCACAGCTATCATAAATTTTAAAAACGCTGATTACTTATTAACATACCCAAACACCCTACCAAGCCAACCTACTTAGCTAAAATCTGCTCCAAAATTGTCGGATCTTGAATTTTCCTATCCTTCGCTAACAGAAACACCTTCAAAATGATTTCCACAGTTTTAGGATCGTCATCGGCAAAGGGGAAGAATACAGAGCGCACCGCCTGGTTGACGATGGACGATCGACGATCGATCGACTACTTACCACTAGGCGGATTACTTTTATTAATCTGGCTTTGCATTACCGCTGCCGCAAGCAGCGATCCTCCACCGCCGAAGCTAAAAATCAGTTTCAGCATACTCGTCGCAGGTCCTTCGGCTTTCATCATGAAACCATAGCTAGATCCGATGATACCAAACATTAATAAAGCCCCCGTAATCCGTTTTTTTAGATCTAGATTCATAATTATATTTGCGCTAGTTAGGTGATGATTATTTTATCGATCGGATGCGATCGATTGCCGAATAGATAGTGCCACAAAACCGATCTTAAGTTAAGTAGAACGACGTAAATTATCATTACCCTCCTCCAAATAAAGATCCGAATTGGCACTCAGTCAGGTCAATTTCGCTAGAATAGATAAGACGTGCACGCCAAGAGACTTTCTGTGATGAGCGATCGACTATACCAACAAATCCAAGAATTCTATGATGCTTCGAGCAATCTGTGGGAAGGGATCTGGGGCGAACACATGCACCATGGATATTATGGTAAAGATGGCACGCTGAAACTAGATCGACGTCAAGCACAAATTGACCTGATCGAAGAAGTCCTCAAATGGTCTGGTGACTTTACCACCAATCGACCGCAAGATATTCTGGATGTCGGTTGTGGTATTGGTGGTAGCAGTCTTTATCTAGCGGAAAAATTTGGGGCTAGGGTGACGGGGATTACGCTCTCGCCCGTGCAAGCCAATCGAGCGAAGGAGCGAGCGCGCGCTGCTGGTTTACAAGCCAAGACCGATTTTCAGGTGGCGAATGCGCTGAATATTCCCTTTCCTGACAATAGTTTCGATCTCGTTTGGTCGTTGGAAAGTGGCGAACATATGCCTGATAAGGTGAAATTTTTGCAAGAGTGTCATCGCGTCTTGAAGCCAGGTGGCAAACTGATTTTTGTGACGTGGTGTCACCGTCCGACAACGCCGGAAACACCGCTGACGGCAGCAGAGCACAAGCATTTGCAAGATATTTATCGAGTCTATTGTTTGCCGTATGTGATTTCGTTGCCTGAGTATGTCGAGATTGTCGAGCAGGGTGGTTTTAAGGATTTGCGCGTGGATGATTGGTCTACTGCTGTCGCCCCATTTTGGGATGTGGTCATTGACTCGGCGATTACGCCACAGGCCATTTTTGGGCTATTCCAGGCGGGTTGGAAGACGATCGAGGCTGCCATGTCATTGAAGCTGATGAGTGATGGTTATCGCAGTGGATTGGTGCGGTTTGGGTTGATTGCCGCCACCAAGTAGATTTGATGCTAGGCGATCGATCTGCGAACTTATAGTTAGTAAATATCGTCTCTTATTCTTCAAGCCAATGTTTAAGAGCGGGTATTGCTATACTATCTTCGATCGACATCATTTTCCCAAGCAAGATTTAAGCTTCAATCCGGTTAGAAAGAGCATTAGAATTTGACTTTATGGAAATAGCTTGTATTTGTTTTTGTGTTGTAGATGCGACTCGAACGCGAGATTTTTTAGTCGATCGATTGGGATTACAGCAGCTAGCAGATCGATCGACCGCCCACACGATCGAGTATTTAGTTGGTAATCCTCATCTATTATTTTCGATCTCTTCACCGCTTGATGTCACCAGTCCCGCCACTGATTATCTCAAGCTGCATCCATCTGGCGTCAAAGATGTGTCGTTTAGGGTATCAGATCTAGCAGAGATTAGGGGTAGAATCGATCGATTGGACGTCGAAATTCTTGCAAGTTCAAGTTCGGAAGATGCTGTCCAGTGGTTGAAAATTCAGGGTTGGGGGTCGATCGAATATACAATTATTCAAGCTGAATTGGAGCCGGAAGAATTACCGAGAGCGGCACGAACTGAAACCATTTGGGGGATCGACCATATCGTGCTCAATGTTGCGGCTGGCGAATTAGAAGCAGCGGTAACTTGGCATCGAGAATTGTTTGATTTTCAGGTACAGCAGATCTTTGATATTCAGACCCAAACATCGGGACTAGCGAGTAAAGCTCTCTTAAGTTCTTGCGGTAAGATTAGATTTAATATTAACGAACCTACGGCCAGTACTTCCCAAATTCAAGAATTTCTGGATCTCAATCGCGGTGCGGGAATTCAACATATCGCTCTACAGACTTACGATCTCTTCTCGACGATCGAGCGATTGCAACAGCACGCGGTGGATTTTCTACCAATTCCGCAGACTTATTATGCTAACTTGCAGAATAGGGCAAGAGTAGCACAACATCAACTATTGACCGATCGCGAGTGGCACCAACTCGAACGTCTTCAGATTTTAATGGATTGGTCTGCAGATCTACCAGCGCAAATTCTCTTGCAAATATTTACGCAGCCGATATTTGAATCCCCAACTTTCTTCTTTGAATTCATCGAACGTCGCAATCAAGCTAAAGGCTTTGGACAAGGGAATTTTCAAGCCTTATTTGAAGCGATCGAAGACTATAATTCTGCCATAGTCCCTAACAGATGATGATTCGAGATCGGGCGATCTCGATGTGCGGATCGTCAGTACTAGGGTATCGATCGTCACATCCCTCAAATGGATGCGAGAGCCAATTGCCGCGATCAAGTAGCAGAAAATACCGATCGAAGCAGACCGAATGTACCCAAGTTATCAGATGATAGAGGGAGTCTAGATCGAGATTGTCAGAGCGGTGATGGTGGAGATACCAGTAACACCCCCGACGATCGCGATCGATCCGTGTAGGATCGTTATTTTTAAGAGGTTATTGTGAAAAAAGTTTTAGCAATTGTTTTAGGTGGTGGTGCTGGCACCAGGTTATATCCCCTCACTAAACTTCGGGCAAAACCTGCCGTGCCGCTGGCGGGTAAATATCGGTTGATTGATATCCCTGTGAGCAACTGTATCAACTCCGAGATTTTCAAAATCTATGTACTGACACAGTTTAATTCGGCTTCGCTGAATCGGCACTTATCGCGCGCTTACAATTTTTCGGGATTTAGCGATGGTTTCGTCGAAGTACTCGCCGCTCAACAAACCAAAGATAATCCCGACTGGTTTCAAGGTACCGCCGATGCGGTGCGTCAGTATCTATCGATTATCGAAGACTGGGATGTCGAGGAAGTCGTGATCCTATCTGGAGATCATCTCTATCGGATGGATTATCGGTTATTTGTCGAACGTCACCGTGATACTAACGCCGATATTACCCTGTCGGTAGTCCCGATCGGTGAAAAAAATGCCTCCGAATTTGGCTTGATGAAAATCGATCCATCGGGGCGAGTCGTCGAATTTAGCGAGAAGCCTAAAGGCGATGCCCTTCAGCACATGCGCGTAGATACTACCAAATTGGGTTTAAATGCCGCCCAAGCTGCTGAAAAACCGTATATTGCCTCCATGGGTATTTATGTCTTCAAGAAGCAGGTGCTAGTAGATTTACTCAAGAAATCTCTAGAGCAAACCGATTTTGGGAAGGAAATCATTCCTGGTGCGGCGGATACTCACAATATTCAAGCATTCCTCTTTGATGGCTACTGGGAAGATATCGGGACGATCGAATCCTTCTACGATGCCAACCTCGCGCTCACCGAGCAGCCAACGCCCCCATTTAGCTTCTACGACGAGAACGCACCGATTTACACCCGCTCTCGCTATCTCCCACCCACCAAATTATTAGATTCCCACATTACCGAATCGATGATCGGCGAAGGTTGTATCATCAAAAAATGTCGGATTCATCACTCAGTACTTGGCGTTCGCTCGCGCGTCATGGACGGTTGCTCGATCGAAGATTCGCTACTGATGGGTGCTGACTTTTATGAACCCGCACCCGAACGCAAAACTCAAGCTGACAATGGCGGCATTCCGATCGGGATCGGTGCCAATACGACGATTCGTCGCGCCATTATCGACAAAAATGCCCGCATCGGTTCGGATGTGATGATTATCAACAAAGAAGGTGTTGACGAAGCCCAACGCGAAGAGCTGGGTTTCTACATTCGCAGTGGGATTGTCGTCGTGCTTAAAAATGCGACTATTCCGAATGGAATGACGATTTAACAGTTGATAGTTGATAGTTGATAGCGTTGTAATTACAGCACTGTCTCAAGACAGGAAATTTAGAATACTGCTCTTTGTTAAACAAGTTGGTTTTTAGAGTGAGGATTTAAGTCTTTGCTCTAAAAACCAATCGAAATATTCGATCTCATCCTGCAATCGATACATCAACAGATATCTGGCGGTAACTCAGATCCAGGCACTGGTTGTAACTGCTTAGAAATCGCTGCTTCCAATTCATCCCTTGATACCTCTTGGCCGCGATCGAGATTTTGCGAATCATTCAGAAAGACAATCCGATCGAGTTCGGAAAAAGCTAAGAGATAAAATAGTAATTGAACGATCGGTACCTCGATCGCGAGTGAATTCGCTAACGCTCCACCATTGAATTCACTTACATCCTCAACTTTTGTAAATGCATAAATAACGCTAATTTCTAACTTAGGGTTTTGCTGATGTTGGAGCGTAGTCACTACCCATTCACCCTGCGGACTTTGACAAATATAATATGTCATCTGAGGTAAAGTCTCGGCAAGTTGTCTTAAAATGGGCGCGATCTCCGCTACGCTCTTCCGGCTTGCATCATCTGGAGCACCATCAATTAGAGCTGCTACCTGTTGTTCTAAATTCATACGTGGGTTGGGAGTTGGGAGTTGCGACTGAAATCACGCGGAGGTTCCCTCCGCATGTGTTTCAGTCAAGACAGGGAGTTGGGAGTTGGGAGTTCTCAGAATCATTTTGCGGAAGAAGACAGAAATCGTAATTTAAATCAGCAACGCATTATTCGCTTCGCTAATGGGCTGAAGACGTGTACTGAAGTTGAGTAGGTGCGTACAAACTCATTACCTCCATAATCGATAATCGGGATTGGACGCCCAGATCTAGCGGTGAAATATGCCCCCGATTGAGATGTTCGGCAGCAGCACACCCGATCATCGCCGCATTGTCCGTACAATACTCCAGGGGCGGAAATAAGACCTGAATGTCCTTTTGACTAGCGGCGGCGGCGAGTGTGGCTCTGAGTCCCCGATTGGCAGCAACACCACCACCGATCACGATCGTCTTCAAGTCATAATCGAGGGCACAAGCGATCGTCCGTTTGGTGAGCGATCGTGCGACACTATGCTGGAAACTCGCCGCAATATCTGCGACTGGTAACTCTTTGCCTTCGGCTTGTAATTTTTGAGTCAAGCGCAGTACCGCTGTTTTCAAACCGCTAAAACTCGAATCATAGGGATGAAAACCACCGCCAGGTAAGGAGATATTGCCCTCTGGTAAGGGGTACAGTTTCGGATTGCCCTGACTTGCCAATCGATCGATCTCAGGGCCACCAGGATAGCCGAGATTTAATAATCTGGCGACTTTATCAAAAGCTTCACCGGCGGCATCATCGCGCGTGGCTCCCAGTTCGGTATACACGCCACAATCTTTGACATGGATCAGGCTGGTATGTCCGCCCGATACCAGCAGACATAAAAATGGCGGCTCCAAATCTGGCGCGCTCAGATAAGAGGCGTAAATATGTCCTTCCAAATGATGCACGCCGATAAATGGCTTGTCATGCAAGATCGCCAAGGTTTTCGCCGCACTCATCCCAATCGCCAGCGCACCGACCAATCCTGGTGCGACAGTGGCGGCAATCCCATCGATCTCCGACCACTCCAGACCCGCTTGGGCGATCGCTTGGGCGATGATCTCGGTAATTGTTAATAGATGTTGTCGCGATGCGATTTCGGGCACCACACCCCCATATTGGGTATGAATTGAGATTTGCGAAGCGATGACACTGCTGCAAACTTTACGATTGTTTACGATGGCCACCGCAGTTTCGTCACAACTTGTTTCAATTGATAAAACTGTTGTCATTAGCTGCTAATTTTAAAGATGAAAATAGAGTTAAGTATGTTGGCGATCGGGTGGGTGTAGCTGTTAATTCAGGTAAGACACTAACTCAAATAGCTGACTTGGCGATCTCAATTTTTCCTGGGAGCGGCACTTGCCCACGACAGGCAAAATGCCAGCAATCTCTACAGTATCAGCGATCTTTGGCGATCGATACCCAAGTTCGCTGAAGATTCCCAAAAGACTATTATAGTTTTTTTACCAAAGCAGATCTTCAAACCGATTCTGGATTTTGTAAATAAAACTTTTTGTTTTGTTATAAAAGGAAACAATCATTATGCAAAAACTGTTGGCTTTTGTCTTTGCCATCTGTCTCTGGTTCAACTTTGCGCCATTAGCTTCTGCATCGGAAGTAGCCGGACT
This sequence comes from Chamaesiphon sp. OTE_75_metabat_556, assembly GCF_031378165.1. Classification (NCBI taxonomy): domain Bacteria; kingdom Bacillati; phylum Cyanobacteriota; class Cyanophyceae; order Gomontiellales; family Chamaesiphonaceae; genus Chamaesiphon; species Chamaesiphon sp. OTE_75_metabat_556. Next base: position 1,939 of record NZ_JANNDR010000566.1, on the reverse strand, counting down.
CGTTCGTTGTGGCGATTCTCCTGCTTTTCAACAACGTGCGAAAATGGCGCGGAATACCACTACAGATCCCGAATCTGGTAAAAAACGCTTCGAGCGTTACTCACAAGCTTTGTGCGGCCCTGAAGGACTGCCACATCTGATTGTAGACGGACGACTCGATCGCGCAGGTGACTTCTTGATTCCTGGCGTTTTATTTCTCTACATTGCTGGTTGGATTGGTTGGGTCGGTCGCGCTTATGTGATTGCCATCAAAAAAGGCGACAATGCCGAAGAAAAAGAAATTATCATCGATGTACCTTTAGCAGTGAGCTGCATGTTGAGCGGATTCGCTTGGCCTGCTGCGGCCTTAGGTGAATTCACCTCTGGTAAATTGGTTGCTAAAGATAGTGAAATTACTGTTTCTCCTCGGTAAATTTGCTCGATCGATGGCAGTACCTATTGCCAAAATTTCCGAAGTTAGCCGTCAACAGCAATGTAGACAACAACCGACGAATTTACCGATCGAACCTCAAACTTCACCAAACATATTAATTTTAGATTCTGGAGCCACTCCATGTCACATTTCACCAGGTTTTCATCTACTGCACCAGTTTTGGCAGCAGTTTGGATGACATTTACTGCGGGTATTTTGATTGAATTCAATCGCTTTTTCCCCGACTTGTTATTCCACCCATTGTAATGTTAGGTCTTAGGCTTTAGGTATTAGGTATTAGGTATTAGGTAATTAGCAGGACATCAGTGTCCTCAAACCTAAAGCCTAAAGCCTAAAGCCTAAAGCCTAATCCCCTATTCCCTTCCCCTTAATCAGTTGAGAGGTTTTTCATGGCTACTCGCGTTCAAGCTGTCAGCAGTCCCAATCCTGAAGTTAGCAATTTAGCTACTCCCGTCAATGCGACGGGCATCGTGCAAGCTTTCATTAGCAATTTACCAATTTATCGGGCAAATCTATCCCCACAACGACGCGGTTTAGAAGTAGGCATGGCACATGGCTATTTCCTCCTCGGCCCGTTCACTCTCTTAGGGCCACTCCGCCATACGGATCAAGCATATCTCTCTGGATTGCTGGCCACTGTCGGATTGATCGTAATTCTCACTGTCTGTCTCTCAATCTATGCTAGTGTCAGTCCCGCAGCACCATTACCGAGTGTAGCTGCACCGATCCCACCTAGCAATATCAAAGATGGCAAAGGTTGGAGTGAATTTACTTCTGGTTTCCTAATTGGTGGTGCTGGCGGCGCGGCATTTGCTTACTTATTAGTTTCAAATGTCCCCGTTCTCAGCAGTTTTTCGATTCTGAGTAACTAGATATTAAATTAGTCGATCGAATCGCTAGTTAGATTTATTAGCCACCTTTCGATCTTCAATGATATCTTAATTACCCTGTCTTCAATTAGAAGATGGGGTAATTTTATTTTTAGATACTTCTAGGGAAAGTTTAATTTTATCGCGTATAAACAATCCGAAATCGTCTAGCTGGAATGGATTCAAATTCATCAATGAAATCCTCAAATGATGCTTCCACTAATCCACTATTGGTAAATCGATCCAGCTCAGTATGAGTCAGTGGAAATGGTAAATTGTCGCAAGCATCTTCAGGATTGCGACCGCGACAGACTACTAATAACTTACCCATTGGTGCGACAAAACTACAGATCGAATCGATCGCTTGCGGCCGAATATTCGCTGGCAGGGCTTGAATCGTATAAATCTCAATAACCAGATCGAAACCAAATTTCCACTCGGCTGGCGCGGTAAATAAATCGACAGCTTGATAATTTACCTGCGAATCGGAAAATCTTTGCTGACACCAATCGATCGCAGTTTGAGATAGATCGAATGCGGTTACTTTTGCACCCAATCCAGCTAGATATTCCGCATCGTCACCCAACCCACAACCGACGACTAATACTCGCAGATTTTGACAATTTACTTGGGAGCT
>NZ_JANNDR010000483.1:0-1991 GCF_031378165.1 Chamaesiphon sp. OTE_75_metabat_556 | reverse complement strand
TTAATCTTGAATTTATTTGAGATTGACTTGGCTTCGCTATTTGGAAATAGAACATAAATTAGGAGAATATTTCAATGAGATCTGCAACTTTAACTTTGACTGTTGACTTCGTTCAAGCAATCGATGCTAAAAATCTTGTTGGACACGGACGTTTCAATAATGGCAAGACGCTCGACCCAATTAGCTTTACTGCCTATGCTCCACGCTTGCGAGATACGATCGTTCCTGGTGTAACCCTAGTTGCTGAAGGTAATATGCGTGTAATTAAAGATGCTGCTGGAATTACTGTGCTGAGTTTGAATATCACTCAAGCTCTGGAAGTTGCCCCTGTAGATCCTACTCCCGCAGTTGACCCAGAACATAATGACATCAAACTGCTTGTCCCTGCTGCTGAACCTAACGATATGCCTGAAGCTGATGCGCTCGAAGCCGAATTGTTAGACGAGCAATCGCTAGCCGAAATCGAGCAGCCCGCGATCGAAGTCGAACCAGTTGCACCTGCTAAACCCAAAGCCACTCGTAGCAGAAAACCAAAGGTTCTAGCTGCTGTCTAAATTAACATTCCTACCAAGATTGACTGAGCTTCGCTATGTAGATGTGAAAGTCAATCTTGGATTTTGTTGCACCTGGCTTTCGGGCTGGGTGAGGATTGGAACACTTCATAGAAATAGTACACAACTAACTTAGGAGAATATTTTCATGTTTATTAATTCCGTTCAATTGTTTGGTCGCCTCGGTCAAGATCCTGAAGCCATTTGGTCTGATAGCGGTCTACGCACTAAAGGCTCCTTAGCCGTCACGATCGATAAAACCACGACTGATTGGTATGCCTTGACCGCCTTCGGAAAAACTGCTGAAATCCTGGCTAACTTCGTGCGTAAAGGCGAACAAGTCGCGATCGAAGGTCGAATTGCTCTGAGTAGCTGGGTTGATGGTGCTGGTAATCCTCGATCGAAAGCTGAAATTGTCGTCGAGTCCATCAGTTTAGTTGCTGGCAATCCTAAGACTTTGCCAACTGGCAGCAAAAGTCCAACTCCAGTTCGACAAACAGTTCCTGCTACATCTATCTCTGATGACGAGGCTGACCAGATTCCCTTCTAGATAGCTAGTTTGTATTCATTTTTCAACCTGAATATTACCAACTGAGATTTACTGAGCTTCGCGAATTAGAAGTGAAAGTTAATCTCAGTTTTTTATTGAGATTGACTGACTACGCTTTTTCATAATAGAACACATAACTTCGGAAAATATTCCCATGCGAAATGCTACTTTGACTATTACTGTAGAAAACATTCAACTAACTGATGAAGAACTAGTTGGTTATGGCACATTCGATAATGGTAAAGATAATCCTGCCGAACGAATTACGATCTCTGGTAATGCTTCCCGTCTCAAAAACACTGTAACTCCTGGTAGAACGATTGTTGCGATTGGAATGCTTCGATCGATCAAAGATGGTTTAGGGATTCCTTCCTTAACTCTGAACATCAGTCAGGCAATCCAAGTTACTTTGCCTATCCCCGCTATTGTCTAAATCAATTATTTCGATCTGTGGTTAACTGAGCTTCGCAAATCAGTAGTGAAAGTTAATTACAGATTAACTATGTCTTTTACACTAACTTAGGAGAATATTTCCATGTCTAATTCAATTAATTCCATTCAATTGCTCGGTCGTCTCGGTCAAGATCCAGAGTCAAGTTGGTCTGAAAATGGTATTCGTGTTGGTGCTTCTCTTGCAGTTACTATCGACAAAGACACAACTGATTGGTATCCATTGACTGCCTTCGGTAAGACTGGCGAAATTTTGGCTAACTACGTCCGTAAAGGCGAACAAGTCAATATTCAAGGTCGAATCAGTGTCAACCGTTGGGATGATAAATCGACTGGCGAACCTCGCGCTAGAGTCCAGATTATCGTCGATCGAGTCGGACTCATCGGTAGCAATTCTCGTAATGCTTTGCAAACTGTCTAGATCGCCAATTCAGCACTCA
>NZ_JANNDR010000471.1:0-1890 GCF_031378165.1 Chamaesiphon sp. OTE_75_metabat_556 | reverse complement strand
GGCTCGACGCGCCGTGTTCAGACCACCGAGGAGATTTTGGCGAGCGGCTTGGGCGATCGCCAAGTTATTGTAGGCGTAGTACAGATTGGGATTGAGTTCGATCGCCCGATGGAGATCGGCAGCCGCCCGACCATAATCCCGCAGTCGCAGTTCGACTAAGCCCTTGACGTTATAAGCCATCGCATTTTTAGGTGCTAACTGCACCGCCCGATCGCAAGCCCCCAGAGCTTCGCCCTGCTTGCCAAACTCACTCAAGAAAAAACATTTGCTAGCATAGGCAATCGCCGACTGCGGATCGCTGGAGATCGCTCGATCTGCGTCAGCTAAAGCCGCCCCAATCCGTTTGAACATAAAATTCGCTGAGGCTCTAGCTAGATAAGCCTTGGTGTAACGGGGATTGAGCTTAATTGCTTCATTCATCGCCTCGATCGAGCCGCCGAGATTGCCCCGATTGAAGCGATCAACGCCGATCAAGAACAAGTCCGCAGCTTGAGGTTGTTTGGGAATATTATTTGCAGCTACGACGATCGGTGGTTTGGTGCCAAAATTCACACCGAGCTTACTCGCCAATCGCATGAATGTATTCGTGGGAATTCCCAAATTAAATCCAGTTTTAATCCGAATATTATCGTTAATTTCCGAAGTTTGATTAGACTCCTGAACATCACCTTTGCCGTGGATGGCGATCGTTTCGCCAGCATCATTAAAGACAGGGCCACCGCTCATGCCTGGAAGCGTATTATTGCTATAAACCAACGCATACCCGCCAGCTAATGGGCGACTAGCATTGGCCGTAACTTTACCCTCTGTAAAATTGTAAATCGATGTGGTAATCGCACTAGTGGCCAGTGGAAACCCAGACACATAGACGACTGCGCCTTCACTGGCGGTTTCCACATTGCCGAGTTTGGCGATTGGATAATTCGCCGGACTTTGAAATTTGACGATCGCTAAATCTGCATCGGTAGTGGCTTTAATATTCGTAGCAATTAACGGATAACTTTTGCCGTCAGGAGTTGTCAGTTTAAACTGCTCTTGACGATTGCGGACGACATGGGCGGCGGTGAGGACGGTATACGTACTCCCTTCTTTGCGAATCACTACCCCAGAACCGACCGAATTCTCGCTATCGATCGAGACTGTCACGGATTTGGCAATTTTGCCAACTTCTACTGGTGACAAGGCCATTGCCGACTGAGTGAGCCAAAGATTGCCGCCGCCGATCGCCCCAATCGTCAGCCACCAGCTCATCCCGCTCGACATCTCACTCAATCTATTGTGCTGCATCTGTTTTATATTTAGTAATTTCCCCGCTCCCCGCTGATCAATCCTAGTAAAGGACGGTTTTATATCTTCACTATGCCCATCTCCACCGCACCAATCTCACTCAAGTCAAGATTAATTTTATCCCAGCGATCGCCAAAACTACCGCTAGTAGCTGCTGAAGTCGGTGAGTGCCAATCTTTTTGCTGCCATATTCCGCCCCAATCCAGCCCCCAACAGCAGCGACGATCGACCACAACCATAGACTTGAAGGTAAAGTCGGCAACTTAGTCAGATAACCGAGTAATCCCGAGATCGAATTGACGAGGATAAATGCTGCCGATACGCCCGCAGATTGGGAGATCGTCGCCCAGCCCCTCAGCAACAGCAGTGGACTGAGAAAAATGCCGCCACCAACGCCAGTTAAACCCGATAATAACCCGATCGCCATCCCCAACCCGATCGCTAGATCTGCTGAAATTGGGCGTGGTTGTGTTGGCTCGGTACTAGTTTTTAAAAAACCTAATTTAGCAGCAGCATAGAGTAATACAATGCCGAGGATCGGCTTATAAAGCTGCGTGGGCAAGGAGATCGATCCGCCGATAAAGGCACAGGGAATCGAACCGA
>NZ_JANNDR010000457.1:0-21838 GCF_031378165.1 Chamaesiphon sp. OTE_75_metabat_556 | reverse complement strand
TTGTGGGTACCCTGGATCTATGCTTTGGTTAACTGCGGAATACCGGATTGCCACACTGTAGATAAGCAGTGGCAGTTAAATTGTAAGTGAGTGAGCCAGAGATAATGATGTTTAAGCAATTGTGGAAATTTAGCGGTTTGGTCGGAATCTTATTGGTGGTAGCAGGTTGTAGCGATCGCCAGCCACAGGCAACTGTGAGTACGCCAACCACCGTAAATGCCAATCCAGTGCCATTAGCTGCGCCTAAGAATGTTTGGATGACCCACTTCGAGCAGCTCAATGGCACTCCCTATCTCTACGCACCGATTTATGTCGCCGAACAAGAGCGCAAAAGTATTCTCAAACAGATTAAATCTGCTAGCTCTAGTAGCTACGAAGATCGCTGGAATTATGGCGAAACTGATATTCGCAATTATATGTTTGTCCATCGCGATAACTTGTCTGGGAGCAAACTGCTTGCCAATAATAGCTCGCGGATCTTACAGCTAGAGCAAATTGGTGAACCTTTGCCACCGAGCAAGTCAAATCCCGACACAACCGATCGACCGAACAAGCTCAAAACGGTCAACGCACTATGGTATGTTCGAGCTGTCTCAGATACAAACAGCGATAAACAACTCAGTTCGTTAGACCGCAAACAAATCGGAATTTCTGATGTTTCTGGTGCAAATTATACGGAAATTATTAAGGATATCGATAAAATTTTGTTAAATTCGCGGATCGGAATCGATCGACGCTTAGTAATTTACACTTCAGGTAGCAAGCGGTTTGTGGCGAATATTAATCTCCCCACCCGGACGGCTACCATCAAGGAGTTACCAGCGATAAATTAACCAAAAATCGACCGATCGCCTGTAACGACCAAGCACCGTTTTTTGGAAATGGTGCGGTACACTATAGGGTGATAGGAAGAGCACCAAGTGCGTGGGAGGAAGTTGTTTTGGATGAGTTACGAGCGGCTTTAGAATTGGCTACCGAAGACGAATTACAGCAATTAACCAGGATTCTCTTTAGCCGTAAGTTCAATCCCTTAGACTATGTTCGCACTCCAGACTTGGTAGATATCCAGAGTCAGGATCGGGATGTGTGGCTAGATTCGATCGAAGATCGGTTTCGGTTTTTGGCAGCCGATGGGATTACCGTCTTGCAGGGACGGACTCAGGCTGTCAGCTATCGGCAGACATTGGTGCAAGTCTGTCGATATCTCAAAATTCCCTATTCTAATCAGCTCAGTACCACCGATTTAGAAGCAGAAGTATTTTTGCATCTGATGGGTAAAAATTGGCACAAGCTGCCCTCTGGAGATCGCGATGCACTGACGCTCCGAGTCCAGAAATCCTTGGCAAATACTAGCTTTGGGCAGCCTTTACCCGCGCATATTCAACACGACCCGATTAAACTGATTTTAAAAGGGAGTGGCGCGATCGCAGTCAGTTCGGTGCTCAAACCATTAGTCCTGCATCAAATTGCCCGTCAATTTGCGTTCCACTTTGCCAGCTATGAAGTTGCCAAGCAAACTCTAATTCGGGGCGGACTAGCGGCTACCAGCCAATTGCAAAGCTATATCGCCCTCTACATGGCCAAACGCGGCATGATGCTCTCAGCGACCCAGCAGGTGGCTGTGCGCGGCGTTTTCACTATTTTGGGGCCAGCCATGTGGGGCTGGTTTTTTGCCGATCTCGGTTGGCGATCGATTTCGACCAACTACGGGCGCATTATCCCGACAATTGTCGCTTTGGCTCAGATCCGATTGACGAGATCGGATGATTGGGACTTGGCGTATTGTTAAATCGCGACCCCATCTAATATGATGGGGTCGAATTCCCCTGTACGGCTACTTAGAGCGGCTACTACCTAGATATGTCCACTGCGGCTGAAAAAACAAGTTGGCGATGGCAGTTAGAACAACTCCAACAGCAAGTGGGAGAATGGATTGAAGTAAAATTGCGATCCGACGATCGCGATCTGAATCTCGATATTTTCCCACCTTGGCTGGGACCACTATTAATTCGCCTCGTGTGGTTGATTTTAGCGGGGTTAGTTATCTGGTTTGGTTATCGGATTATTTATCCCTATTGGCAACGCTGGGTATCACAAAACGATCGATCAAAATTGACTCTAGATCGACTCCCAGAACGCGTATATACGGTAGCAGAATTGCTAGCTCAGTCCCAACAGTTTCAGGCGGATGGTGACTATACCCAAGCCAGTAGATGGCTGTATTTAGCCATGCTGCAACGATTAAATGATGCCAATCTTATTGCCCATCAAGCTAGTCGGACCGATCGCGAATACCTGCAATTATTACGAACCGTTCCAGTGATGAATGCGGGTGAAATTTTAGTGTCGATCCACGAACAACTGCATTTTGGCGATCGAGCTATTTCCAGCGCAGATTTCGATCGGTGTCAACAAGCTTATCAACAAATTGAAAATCAGTTGATAGTTAGAGTATGAATTTCAATCTAGCGGTTTAAATACATGATGTTGGCTGAATCGATCGTTAATGACTAAGTGATACATGACAGATTTTAAGAAGCTATTCAAACAATATTGGCAATTTGGATTAATCGCGGCGATCGCGATCGTCGTAGTAACTTTTGTCAGTGCCACAGGTGGCGATAGCAGGCAGGCCGGATCGAGTTATAGCAATGCTGCAAATGGTTATAGTACTTGGTATCGGATGATGTCCGAACGTGGTATGAAGATGCATCGCTGGCAGAGATCTTTTCCTCAACTCACCAAAAATTCTGACTACCAATCGGCAACGACACTACTTCAAGTCAATCCTCAATTAGAGAAATTGCAACTTACTAAACTTCAACGAACATGGGTTAGTCAAGGCAATACACTCGTTATTTTAGGGGTAGCGGCACCAGCTTGGGAGATGCCATTTCAGACAGATTTAGAGAGTTTTCAAGGAAATGTCAGAATTGAAACTACTCGCAGATTTAGAGCAGATAGTATTAAACAAGAACTTCCGCAAAGTACCTTTAAATCATCAGTTTTAAGCGATCAATCTGGCAGTGTGATCGCCACATTTAAACTAGATAAAGGTCTGGTAATTATTGCTAGCACATCGCATTTAGCAGCTAATGCCTATCAAGATTTCCAGCCTAATTATGAATTATTAGCCACGCTCGTTACTCAAGATCGCGGACAAGTATTAGTCGATGAATATATTCATGGTTATATCGATCGGCAGCGCAAGTCGGCAACTAGTCAAAAGACCAGCAGCGACGAAATAGCTGACGATCGCGAAACCGATGGTGATGCTCTAGCATATTTAGCTAACACGCCATTATTTATTGTCTCGCTCAATATTTTATTGGGAATACTTGTCTTATTTTGGCAACAAAATCGCCGATTTGGTAAAGTTATCGTCCCCAAACTGCCAGAAATTGATAATAGTGAAGCCTATATCCAAGCTCTGAGTGGCGTACTTTACCAAGCCAATAGCAGTGAATTTGTGCTCCAAAATATCGGTAGAGCCGAACAATTGACTTGGCAACAAAAATTAGGTTTGGGGAAAGAGAGACTGGTAGAACCACAGACTTTAATTACCGCGTGGGAAACCCAGACCAAATTACCGACCGAAGATCTCCGCTTTGTTTTACAATTAACCACGGTAGCACGACGTCTGACACCTGCCGAATTAACCAACTGGCTAGCAAAGGTGCGGACGATCAATCGTCAACTTAATAGGGGTTAGGGAATAGGGGATAGTGAATAGTGAATAGTGAATAGGGGATAGTGAATAGTGAATAGTGAATAGTGAATAGTGAATAGTGAATAGTGAATAGTGAATAGTGAATAGTGAGTTTGAACGCAAGCATTCTTTATATCTCCCCGCTCCCCGCTCCCCGCTCCCAACTCCCAACTCCCAGAATGACACACGCAATATTCGATCGACTCAGCAATGCTTTACAAGAAGTTGTATTCGGACAAGAACAGACAACCAGACAGCTTCTAATTGCCCTGCTCACAGGCGGTCATGTCATTTTGGAAGGAGTGCCAGGTACGGGAAAAACCATGCTGGCGAGGGTACTGTCGCAACTAATTCAGGCTGACTTCAAGCGGATTCAATTGACTCCAGATATTTTACCCGCAGACATTTTGGGGACAAATATTTTCGATCTCAGGAATCAGGAATTTGTCCTCAAAAAGGGGCCAGTATTTACTCAGATTCTCCTGGCCGATGAGATCAATCGGACGCCACCAAAAACCCAATCAGCACTCCTCGAAGCAATGGCCGAAGGGCAAGTTACCCTCGATGGTGAAACGATGATGTTGTCGGATTTGTTTTGGACGATCGCGACGCAAAACTCACTGGAATTTGAAGGGACATATCCATTGCCCGAAGCGCAACTCGATCGATTCTTGTTTAAACTAATCGTCGATTATCCATCGGCTAATGCCGAACGCGAACTGCTATCAACCGCGCGTTCGACTCAGCCAGGAGCGAGAATCAACGCCCAAAAATTGCAACCTGTAGCGACAGTCGCCGACTGTCTCGCCGCCCGCAAATCGGTACAGGAAGTTGCCGTCAACGACAATGCGATCGATTATCTCCTGGCACTAGTCCAACAGACTCGCCAACATCCTGATCTCAGCCTGGGAGCTTCTCCCCGTGCGGCGATTGCTTGGTTACATGCCAGTAAATCGGCAGCTTGGCTCGATCGACGTCAGATGGTAGTACCTGATGATTTCAAGCAAGTTGCGATCCCGCTCTTACGTCACCGCCTAGTATTGCGTCCCGAAGCACAGCTAGATGGCTTGGAAATCGATACGGTGATTGCTGGGGCGATCGATCGGGTGCCAGTGCCTAGATAGGGGGTAGAGGGTAGAGGGTAGAGATAGTTCGGGGTATCCCTGGGGTGAAACGATCGATCCTGCTTGTATTTCAGTCAGAGAAAGAGCTTGAGAGATTGGAACGCCAATTGGCTGCGGGGAAGGTCGATCGAGTAACTTAGAGTTATCCAAACAGCTCACATCTAAAAATTGCTTGACTGACTTACCATTTGATCCACAGACCTTACCGACCCTCATCGAGCAAGGATATATTATTCGCCAAACGCATCCTAGCTTACCGCTGACGATCTATAACTACACCGCCAAGGCTCAATTCGATCGCTATTGGGTGGCTGAGACTTTACACTGTCGGGGTTTGGTATTAGATGCAGATTACCAGCCGATTGCTCGGCCTCTGCCGAAGTTTTTTAATCTCAGCGAACATCAGGACACCTTACCAGAAGGCGTGCCAGAGATCTACGAGAAGCTCGATGGATCGTTAATTATGCTGTTTTGCTATCAAGGTCAGTGGGAAGTAGCTTCACGGGGTAGTTTTGCTTCGGATCAAGCCCAAATGGCACGGGTATTATTAGCCGATCGACAAGCGGATTTAGATAAGCTAGATCGAAAGTATACTTATTTATTTGAAATTATTTATCCGAGCAATCGGATTGTCGTAGACTATGGTGCGGCGCAGCGATTGGTTTTATTAGCTGCGGTGCATACTCAGACTGGTGCGGAGTTAGCACTAGCTCGGGTGGATTGGATCGATCGAGCGCAGACTTATCCGGCGACGACTTTACCCGAATGGGTTAAATCGATCGAGGCAAGTCAGGCAGAATTGAACAATCATGAGGGTTTTATTCTCAAATGGCCGAATGGCTTTCGGCTCAAGTACAAACTCGCTGATTATGTCCGGCTGCACCGGATTATTACTAGAATTCAAGCTAAGGATATTTGGGAATGTTTGAGCCAAAACCAAAGCTTGGAGCAGTTTCTCGATTCTGTGCCGGATGAATTTTACAATTGGGTGAAGGATACTAAGTTAGAGCTAGAAGCCAAATATCAGGCGATCGAAACTGAATGTCAGCAAGCTTTCAAAGATTTGGGCAATAGACGAGAAACTGCGATGTATTTCCAAACCCAAACATATCCTGGTGTGTTGTTTCTGATGCTAGATGGTAGGGATTATGGCCAAGTCATCTGGAAACTGATTAAGCCGGGATATGAAAGACCGTTTCGAGTTGAGGAGTAGGTTTTAGGCTGTTTAGGCTAGTACCAAGCTTAGTGGCAAACTATAAATACTTGTATGATGCGGTTTTCTTAGTGAGGGCAGAACCCGGATCTGGGGGTTCCGACCCCCAGTCCCCCCGTTGAAAGGCGGGACGCCGCCTCTCAAACTCTCCTGCGTAAGGTTCGATCTGTGTGAAGCGGGGTGGGGGGCATAATGGCGATCGCATCATCGATCTTTGGGGGCTACCGGACTAGAAGTTAACTGAATCTTAACTTTTTATACTCCCAACTATTCACTATCCACTATTCACTATTCACTATCCACTCCTCGCTCCCAACTCCCAACTCCCAACTCCCAACTCCCAACTCCCCTATGAAACTCATCCTCACTAAAGGCTTACCTGCCAGTGGAAAAACCACTTGGGCGAAAGAATATATCCAAAAATACCCAGAGACGGCAAATCTGTGTAAGGACGATCTGAGATTGCAATTGAGTGGTACGAATAAACGTGAAAAGCGGATTGTTAAGGTTCGCGATCTGTTGACGGAGTATTACTTTGAGCAAGATTATTCGGTGATTTGGTCGGATACTAATCTCAATCCCGTTCATTTGCGGCGGGCGACGGAATTGGCGGCCAAGCATCAGGTGGAGCTGAAGATTCAAGATTTTACTGATGTTCCTTTGGCTGAGTGTATTCGGCGCGATTTGGTACGATCGAATTCGGTGGGACAACAAGCGATCGAGCAGATGTATTATGACTATTTACATATGCCAGAGTCTCCGCCAGTCTACGATCCGCAGTTACCCGACTGTTATTTGGTGGATATCGATGGTACATTGGCACTCGTTGGCGGAGCCTCTCCTTTGGAGAATCGCGGTCGCTCGCCATTTGCTTGGGATCGCGTCGGGGAAGATGCTCTCAATCCCGCAGTAGCACAGACGATCGCTAGATTAGGACGCGATAGTGAGATCGTACTGTTATCGGGTCGATCGAGTGTCTGTTACGATCTGACAGTTGCTTGGCTCAAAGAATACAATATCGACTACAAAGATCTGTTCATGCGTCCAGTTAACGACCAGCGGCCAGATGAGATGCTCAAATCAGAATTATATTATTTTCACATCCGCGATCGCTATAATGTCATTGGTGTAATCGACGATCGGCCAAAAGTGTGTAGGATGTGGCGTAGCCTGGGTTTGAGTGTTTTTCAGGTTGGTAATCCCGACTATGAATTTTAAGCTGCGTTGCCTCAGCAGAGGATGGAATTTTCTCGGAATGTACCTGAAACCTGGAGGGGTAAGCAGACGGTAAACGTCGCACCTTGACCTTCACCAGCACTTTCGACTGTTACAGTACCGCCATGTAACTCAACGATCGATCTCACGATCGACAGTCCGAGTCCGAGTCCGGGATGCGATCGATCTTGGAAGGTATCTGCTTGACTCCAGCGATCGAAGACGTGAGGGAGAAAGTCACTACCGATCCCACAGCCAGTATCGTCGATCGTTATTTTGGCGAGATTGTCGAGGTATTCTAATCGCACAGCGATCCGTCCGTTGATGGGAGTGAATTTAATAGCATTGGTTAATAAGTTCCAGACTACTTGCTGTAATCGAGCGGGATCGCCGACCATTTGCTCGACAGAATCGATCTGTCGAGCGGAGGCTCCGCCAACGAGGTGGGATTCGATCTGAATCTGCTTGGCGTCGGCGGCTAATTGGACGACATCGATCGCGGTGGCAATTACAGTAGTGAGCTGAAACGAACTAATATTTAACCGGAGCTTACCGGAAGTAATCGCCGAAACATCCAAGAGATCTTCAATCAGTCGATTTTGAGTTTTGGCACTTTGTTCGATCGTTGCTAGTGCATGATTCGTTTTGACTTCATCAAATTTTTGCGTGCGGAGCAATTGCGCCCAGCCGAGAATGGCACTGAGCGGGTTGCGGAGTTCATGGGAAACTATTGACAAGAAATCATCTTTAGCACGATTTGCTGATTCTGCCGCACTCCGCGCTAATTGCTCTCGCGCGACAGTAGCTTTGAGTTCGGATTCAAGACGTTTGCGATCGGTAATATCTTCGATCGCTAGTAAAATATTCACACTACCTTCAGCTTGATTCATTTTGCGAGCATTGAGCAGCATGGTTTTGTGTCCGATCTGCTCGAAATTATGCTCGACTTCAAAGTCCTGAAGTTGGCTGTTGGTGGGGAGAATTTCCATCAGTAACTGTCTCAGCTTGGGGATATTCCACTGCCCATTGCCCAACTCAAAAATCAACCGATGCTCGGTATCGGCGATCGTCGCCTCAAAGGTGCGATAGAACGACTGATTGGCGGTAAATACCCGCAAGCGATCGTCTAGGACGATCAGCGGCTCACGCACGGTTTCGACGATCGCTTGGGCATAGTTGCGAGCGGATTCGAGCTGTTCGATTCCGCATTTGAGCGCGTGGATATCGACCAACATCACCATCGCGCCATCGATCTTGTTATCGATCGTTCGGTAGGGTCGAATCTGCAGGTCGTACCAGTGCCCATCCCGATCTTGGACTTCTTGCTCTTTGATCGTCAGGGTATTGATGACTTCAAGAATCTGAGCTGCTAAGTCGGGGACATTGAGCGTATGGTTGATATCGCCTAGCGGTCGCCCGATATCGGTGGGAATTAGATGTAAAATCCGCTGGGCAAATGGGGTAAACCGGCGGATGCGCAGATCGCTGCCCAGCATCAGGATCGGAATGTTCGTGCTACCAATCAGATTTTGTAAGTCGCTGCTAACTTGAGTGAGTTCGATATTCCGCCGCTGTAATTCGTCGTTGATCGTATTGAGTTCTTCATTCGATGCCTGGATTTCTTCTTTGGCAGTTTCTAGCTCTTCATTGCTGCTCTGAAATTCCTCATTACTAGACAAAATTTCTTCATTAGCTACTCGCAGATCTTGATTGGTGGCCTCCTGCTCCTCAATAATTGATCGCAGATATTCTTTGGTATCGGTTAGTTCCTGGTTGAGTCGGGCGATTTCGCGCTCGTCACTTAGCTGCCGATTTTGGACGATTTCGGTGTCATGTCGATCGAGCAGATCGGGATGAATAGGCGCAATCGCGATAGTACTTTCGACAAATAACACTAAAAAGTATTGTTCTTGTGTACCATGTGTATTGAGCGGAATTACTTCCAAGCTCACCTGTCTCATCCGATCGCCTACTTGGATCTGTAAACCTTCCTTTTTCGTCACCGACTTGCGCTGCTTGGCTTGGTGAATCACCGTCCGCAGCTCCAGCTTCAAGCCATCTTTGGCCATTTTGAGCAAGTTATGGCTGGCTCGACCGGGCGCAGGTTCCAGGTAGAGACTGGTTTGGCCGCGAAAATGGAGAATCTCTAGATCGTTATTGATAACCACCCCCACAGGTGCAAATCGATCCAAGACGATCCGATCTGCTTCTTGCTGCAAATCGAGATCGCTCCAGGTCGTAGTGGCATTTTTAGAGCTGGGATTGAAAATACCGTTGGCCGGACTGCTAGCGAGCAAATCCAATGTCAGCCGCGCTGGAACCAATTTGCGGGCGTAGATCTTCTGCTTTTTATCGATCGTCGTAAACAAGTCCGCCGATTCACCCGTCGTTTCGGAGCTACCCAACATCAGAAACCCCGCAGGCTTGAGTCCATAGTGGAAGGTGGGCAAAATTTTCTGCTGTAAGGCTGCACCCAGATAAATCAGCACATTCCGGCAACTAATCAGATCGAGCTTGGAAAAGGGCGGATCGCTACACAAGTTTTGACGGGCAAAGACACACAGTTCGCGGACGGATTTGCCGATCTGATACCCGTCCTCGACTGGCACAAAAAACCGCTGGAGTCGTTCGGGGGAAATATCAGCAACTGCACTGCGTTGATAAAAACCAGTTCTGGCTTTTTCGATCGCCCAATCGCTGATATCTGTCGCATAGATCTGAATCGACGGTCGGATAGTTTGGGTATCTAAAAACTCTAATAGGCAAATCGCGATCGAGTAGGCTTCTTCTCCGGTCGAACATCCCGCCACCCAAATCCGAATCGACACCTCTGGCGATTTGGCGGCGATCGTGGGAAATACCTTGGTTTGTAAGACCTCAAACGCGATCGGGTCGCGAAAGAAACTGGTCACATGAATCAGGATATCTTCATATAGTGCCTGAACTTCTTCAGGATGTTCGCGCAGATAAATCACATAGTCTTCGATACTTTCGAGTCTATATAGCACCATCCGCCGCAAAATTCTGCGCTTCAAAGTGGTGTGTTTATAAAGCGTGAAGTCCACACCAGTATAAGTACGCAGCAAGATAAAGATCGTTTGTAAAGCCGTCTCACCTTCTAATAAGACTTCGATCGCCTTAGCTGGTGTGGGGTGGGCGACATAGGGATGGCGGCTAATTTTGGCCAATTCTTGGGCGATTTCGGCTGGTGGCAGAATAAAGTCAACGCGTCCGGTTGCCACTGCCGTATTTGGCATACTACTCACCTTGGCAGAGGCTTCACATTGGGCGAAGGTAATCCCCCCGGCTTCTTTAATCGCTTCTAGTCCCCGCGAACCATCCCCATCGCCGCCAGAAAGGACGACTGCGATCGCTTTGCTGCCCAGATCTGCTGCCAATGAGAAGAAGAACGTATCGACAGGCATCGGCTTGGTGCGATCGCGAGCGGTCAGTTTGAGGACACCTTGCGCGATCGCCATCTTCGTATTAGGCGGAATCACATAAACCTGGTTAGGTTGGATCGCCATTCCACTCTGAACTTCGACCACTGGCATCGCCGTCTCTCTAGCGAGGATTTCCGTCAACAAGCTTTTTTGGTGAGGATCTAAATGCTGAATTAGCACAAACGCCATCCCCGTATCGATCGGCAGATGGCTTAATAATTGCCTAAATGCTTCCAATCCCCCCGCCGAAGCCCCAATTCCCACTACCGGAAAGCGATTTTCTGGTGAAGATGTTTCCGCTTCAGTGAGCTGAGAATCTCGATCGAAAGATTGCGGTTGGTTCATGTTGTTGTTTGGAATTATCCAAAGGTCGGTCGCTCGCGGAGATGGTGGTCAAAAACAGATTTTAGATATATCGATCGTCAAAGCTAGACAAGGCCACGATCAACCTATGATTTCATTCGATTTAATGTCAAAATATTTTTGATTTATCTAGTATTTGCACCATCAATGAGCAGATAAAATCAAATAACTTGTTTAGTTAACAAACCAATACTTTCGATCTACAGCCTGAGAATACTTAGCGATTTTCGATCCACATCGATCGCTCTAAATTAAGCTTTTGCAAGGAATGAGGAATGAGGAATGAGGAATGAGGAATGAGGAATGGTCGTTTCAGCGATCTGAACCCGATCAAGTTACCACAATGTTTCAGGATTGTTTCTGTTTGAAATTTCATTTTTCTTATACTGAGATTGCCATGCATGATTTTCGATATTTTAACTCTATCTATCGACAGATAGTTTTGCGAAGAATAGTAAATGCTAATAAAACTTACCCACATATTTAATCTAACACAAGATAATAGACGAAATTTAGAATTGTTATTAATATACTCACAACTTACTCACATTCATTTGCTTTAATACGATCGAGAGCAACAATTAATCCACGAATATTTTGACAGTCAATTCAGTGGGAGTGTCCAGCGTTATCTTCTCAGCCACTACAATCGACCCAGGCAAAATCCATGAACACTAATCCATGCTTTACTTCTAACTGTCATAATTGTCGGTTCTTTCAACCCGACGGCAACTATCATGGTACCTGCGGTCGGCTCCACGCTCCGATGCTGGGAAAATGGCCAGCTTGTCAATTAGCGCTACCTAAATTTGAGTCATTAGCACAATCCCCAGCAGTGGAAATCTTCGCCGATCGAGTATTGGCAACCATCAATTAGCACCGAGTGCCGATCGTTTTGGAGCGGCACAATCGTCTCCCTTTGCGTCCTTGGCGGTACCTACTTACAACTTCACTCAAACACCAAAAACCTTAGCGTTCTTTGTCTTGATGCGCTAAACCGTCGGGGAACAAAGGCGTGCGCGCATCGCTGCGTTAAAAAATCCGACCTCACACGCAACAAAAAAGACCCCCGACTTCTTGACAAGTCGGGGATCTAATGACGGCAGCCAAATTAGATGACTTCAGCAGCCGTTCCAGTGGGCACCAATCGATCGAGACCCTGCTTGATCAGCGTGTGGAGGTACGCCGCTCTTTGATTGGCTTGGAAGACCTTCTGGAGAGTAGCACCGAGCAGATCGAGATTCCAGGCATGGCTTGGTGCTAGCGCGACGAGATCTTGAGCTTCGAGATACTCAACCAAGGTTAAACCCGCAATCCGCGTCAGATAAGCTGCACTCAAACCCTGTACCAGTCCCCCTGCCACATAAGTTGCGGCATTGGTTTTCAGGACGCCAGCAACTGTTTGGGTACAGAGTTCGACCAACCCTAATTTCAACATCACATTACCTATCGCCCCAGCCGCCGCTTGCGCGTGTTCGAGTGAGAATTTCTGTTGATAGATAGCACCTAAATCGACGACCATTTGGGCATTAACTGCCGCCGTCGCGAGTAAATCTAAGGCGGGGACGGGATTGGTAAATGCCGCCGCACCCACAATCCACTGATTGCGATCGATCGTCGGTAAGGCGCGATCGCGTCTGACTCGATTGAGAGCGGATTTCGCAGCGATTTGGACGCCAGAGAGTTGCCGATAAGTATTTGCCCAGACTAGTCGTTCGCCATCTTTGGTCAGGATTTCGGCGAGTTGATGCTGAAGATCGCCAATTTCGACTGGGGGTGTTTCGAGTCGCTCGACAGCAGTACCATCTGCTTGCAGACTGCGGACTTTCATCGGTGCTGGGGCGGTACTAGTAGCCACGATATCGGTAGCTTTGAGAGTCCCAGTCACCGCCATTTGCAATTTTTGGAGGATGAGCTGGCGTTCGTCAGGGAGATAACGATCGGACTGATTGAACAATAAGATTACGCGCTGCTGGGCTTGCTGGAGCGTACTGAGATATTTGTATTCTGTGGCAGTCAGGTCGCCATTGGTCAGGAATAAGACGAGATCGGCAGTCAGTGCCAATTTTTCGGCTGTGGCTGTAGCGGCATCGCCTTGGGTACCACTAGTAAATAAAGCTGGTGTCTCGGTATAGCGCAATGGTGTCGCTGCGGGAATTGGTTGCTTGGTGAGAATATCGAGCAAGCTACTTTTACCGACTCTGTGTCCGCCAGTAATCGCAATCTGGCGTTCGGGTCGAGTTAAATTGGCCTCAGCTTGGCTTAATTGGTGGCGTAATAAGTCAATCTGTCCCGATTGGGGACTTTCAATTGCCAATTGACTAATAACTAATGCTACTTGGCTGGATAGACGATCGATCTCGAATCGATCGATCGCCGCTTGAGCTAGAGTTACTGGCGTGCCACTTCCGCGCCGATTGTACCACCAATAACCACCTCCAGCGGCGATCGTGCCCAGTGTCAACCAATCGCCAACACCCGCGAGACTGTGAGAGAGACTATCTAAACCCCACAAGCCGAGTGTAATACCAAGCCCACCGATGAGAAGCGGACGCTGTAATCGTGCAGTCATAGATGCCCCGTCAATATCCATGCTAAAGAGTGACAATTATCTTTAGCCTACCCGATCGTCACCACGATCGATATGGTGGAAATCCCGATCTTTACTTAAGTTAAACAAGGCGGTTTCCTGCCAGTGATACTTGTGGGGCATTGGGAGTTGGGAGCGATCGATTTGTTGTGAAGCAAACAAGCATCGCGACATAGAGCAGTAACGATCGATCTCCGTAGCTGGTTATTTTTTCCTAGTTAATTCGAGCGTGATTTTGCCACCAAAATCGGGAATTGGTGCCCCCGGTTTGTGCAGTTTTAACTCGACTTGTTGCACCAGATCGAAAGCAAGGACGGTGGTAACGATTTTGTCTGCGAGTTTTTCGATCAGCGCAAACTTGGAATTGGCAATGATGTCCTTGACAGCGAGAATCACGCTGCGATAGTCCAGCGTCTCCTCGATCAGATCGCCCTGTGCGGCGGCTGTTAAGTCTAGGCTCATCCGTAAATCGACCTCAAACCATTGACCTAAAATCTGCTCCTCCGGCAAATAGCCCGTATAACCATAACAACGAATTCCCGTTAATTGAATGACATCCATAAATTAGTTAGCAATAGATCGAGATCAGCGATCGCTTGTCGATCCAGATTTGGAACGGATATCGCAGTTATCGCGATCGCTAGTTCCGCAACGTTTGGCAGTCAACTTGAAGACCAGATCTAATTGATTCCCGGCCAGTTACCTTGATTCATTTCATTCCAAACTTCATCGATGAGCATCCCCGAATTTTCTGGTTTGCTGTGATCTTGGATGTTGAGAAATTCTTCGCTGCTTTCAGTAATTCCGCCTGTTTCAAAACTGAGCAGATCGCTATCGGAAAAATCCAAACCGAGATCGGCCAAATCTAGTTCCATCATCCCATTGGGTGTCGTATTAACGCCCCCAGCATCGGTCGCATTAAAGTTATAGGCAATTTCATCGATACTATGCTGGATGCTCGGTTCGCTGCGATCCTCTTCTTGCTCTAGAGTTGTTTCTGCAAAATGGGGAATGATTTGATGGGTATCGGTAGGATGCAAATCGGCTGGTGTCATCGCAGCGGCAGCCATCACACCTACAGCAGCAATTCCCGCAGCGGGTACCACCGCATCAGCTAGGGGATGAGAGTGATCGACAGTGCTATTGTTGACGATCGATGGTGGTGGCAAAGCACTCGCTGGGGCAGTCACGGCAATTAGATCTGCATGTGACTCTGGAGTCGTCGCGGAAACGCTATGAGGAGGTGGTGGTGGGTCGATCGATTGTGCGCTGGTGCTACTAGGCAGGTTGCCGACTGTGGGGATGCTGCTAGCGGTAGTGCCCTGTGCGGCTGAATTTGGCTCATCTGGGCAAAATTCCAGACACAACCTAATTCGGCCTTTTTGCCAGCCTTGGGAACCAAATCTCAGGGCTTCACAATCGATGCCTTGGGGCGTAAACCAGCCATTATGCGCTTCACTCCAATTAGCGATCGCACTTTTGAGATGACCTTCGATCGCTTCATTCAACTCGCCGACTCTAAACGTCCGTTGTCCGCCTAATACTTGAGTATCGTGTTGAACTGAAATAACTTCGCCACTTGCCAATGATTCAAAGCGATCGTGCATAATCTTCTCCACTAACTGCGCGCAAATAAATACTTAGATTTTAATTGAATCAGCGATCGATAGTTGTGCTGATCGCTAACTTTAATATTACAGGAACCAACCGTAACTGTGTAATCCTTTCCCCAACAAGTTAACGCCCAAATAACAAACCCAAACCACTACAAAGCCGAGTGCTGCGAGAATTGCTGGTTTGCGGCCTTGCCAGCCCTTGGTAATCCGCGAGTGGAGATAAGCGGCAAATACCAGCCACAGAATTAGTGCCCAAGTTTCTTTGGGGTCCCAGCTCCAATAGGAACCCCAGGCTTCATTTGCCCAGACACCGCCAGCAATAATCCCAATTGTCAGCAGGGGAAAGCCCAAGCCAATAATCCGATAGCTGATATTATCGAGGGTGTCTGCCAAACTCAAGCGTTGTGGCGTCAATGTAGTAGCTGCTAACATTGTCGGCAATTCCAACACTGCGGTCGTACCGAGATCGCTATTCGAGATCGCCATTGGCTCTGCGGACATCTTCGGAGTAGGTTGATTTGCCAAACTACTAGTCAACCGATAGCCACTCCCGCCAAAAGAACTGCCCCGCAGCTCGATCTCTTGACCGCGCGTGACAAACAAAAAGGCGATCGCCAGGACAGAACCGACCAGCAATGTGGCATAGGATAGCATCATTACACTGACATGCATCATCAGCCAATTAGATTTGAGGGCGGGGACTAATGGTGCTGACGCCTGCATATCATCGGGGAGTTTCAAGGCGGCAAAGGCCGTAATCAGCATCGCAACTGGTGCAGTGACGACGCCAACCAACGCACTCCGACTGATCGATTCGGCAAACAGGTGCATCGTGGTCACGCCCCAAGCCAAGAAAAACAGCGACTCATATAAGTTGCTCAATGGGAAATAACCAGCCTCGATCCATCTGGCACTCAGCAGAGCACCCATACAGAGATTGGCGACGGCCATGCCAGTAGTGCCGAGATTTTGGAGCAATGGTACTTTCGGGAACGCCGCACCAACCCAATAAATTAGCATTGTCAGAAACAAGATGCCAAAAGAGACGTTGTCCAGTTGATTCTGGAGTGATACTAAGTTCATATCCGCGCTAATTTTTGAGTAATTTTTTAAAGATCGATTCTGATGGGTACGAGCGGCAACTATTGAGAACTAGCTGGATATTCGCGAAATAGCGATCGCGCGCTCTATTCTTGCCAATCGGGAATCACCCACACTGGGGGAGCCGTCAACCGCTTGCGCCGCGCTTCCTCGGCAATTTCGTGCATCTGGTCTAAGGAAGTTTCGTTAATAAAT
Source organism: Chamaesiphon sp. OTE_75_metabat_556 (assembly GCF_031378165.1). Lineage (NCBI taxonomy): Bacteria > Bacillati > Cyanobacteriota > Cyanophyceae > Gomontiellales > Chamaesiphonaceae > Chamaesiphon > Chamaesiphon sp. OTE_75_metabat_556. Next base: position 5,269 of record NZ_JANNDR010000457.1, on the reverse strand, counting down.
TTGGAAGCTGACTGGACATGAGCTTGATTTTGACAGCGATCGGGTTGAATACAGCCGTTGGTACAAACTTCACTACAGTTAATTGTCTTAGTTTCCACTGTCTCTATCTAGAAAATTTAAAAGTTATTCATATTTTAGCTCAATTCCCCTCATGCCTCTGCCCGCTCTCGGTCGCGCCTCGATCGAGCTAAAAAAAGTCAGAAACTAGCACTCATTGCCAGTTTCTGACGGAAGAATATTAAGTTAATAATTAATCTTTACCAACAGCAGGAGTTTAAAGTTCCCGTCTTGAGATAGATTGCGATCGGAGTAGGGTATAAATCCCTGTCCCAATCGCAACGCTGTCTGTCTTGACTAAAACACATGCTCCTCCACTCTCCGCGTGATTTCAGTCGCAACTATCAACTATCAATTATCAACTATCAACTATTAACGTTTGTCACGGAATCCAGTCAACCAATCGCGTAACTGTTCGGAAGCCACATCGCGACCGCCCAAACCGAAGGAAATCGCCACGGCGACTGCAATTGCACCCAGCATGAGGCCGAAAGCTAAGTTAACGATACTAGCGGCAATGCCCATTTGTTGGAGCGCCATCGCACCGACAAAGGTGATAATTGCCAAGCGCGCGATCTGTGCCAGCGTCCGCGATTGTTGCGTACCGGAACTAGCGACGACTGAGTGAGCTAGATTAGCCAGATATAGACCGATTGCAAAGACGACAACCCCAGAGAGGACTTGTCCGGCAATCAAGAGCAAGCCATTGACTAGTTGAGTCAATGAGTCAATGCCCAGGACGCCAGTAGCCGCAACAGCAGCCACCAACATCACGCCAATCCGCGCTACCAAGCCAGCGACTTCTGATGGCGTCTGCTTGCTAGAACTAGGAATGATCGTCCCGCGTGTAGTCGGTACACCTTGGACTGGTGGTGTGGTGGTATCGATCGTGGATTGATGTAAGGAATTGAGTCCCAACGTGCGGAAGATATTGTTGAAGCCCAAGCCACTGAGTAAATTAGTGACCAGATCGCCAATAAACTGACTCACGACATAAGCTACTGCCAAAATGGCGGCAGCGGTGAGAATCTGGGGAATGATATCCAAGACTCTTTGGAGCATCGAAGTTGCAGGACCAGAAATCGCGGGAATCTGGAGGGCATCGAGGGCGGCTACCGCAGTCGGAATCAACACCATCAAGTAGACAACAGTACCTAGCAAACCAGAGAGAGATTGACCTGGAGCCGCTCTATTCAGGCCAATTTTGGTAGCCAATCTTTCTGTGCCAGCCGCAGCCAGGAGATTGGTGACCAATTCTCTCACGATCCGCGCCACAAACCAGCCGACAATCCCGATCAGAGCTGCTTTGAAAATATTTGGTAGCGCACTGAGGATATCGTTGAGCAGATTTTGAACTGGTGCGAGTGGGCCTCTGAGATCCAGGACATCCAGGATCAGGGGCAGGAAAAATAAGAAGACAAACCAGTAGAGGGCATTACCTAATGTTTCGCTAGGCAAGACTTGGTTTTCACCGACAGCCATCCGCTGCGACATCGCTGGGACGATCGTCCCTGCAGTCCGGACGACGATCGCTTTGACAGCGGTTGCTACCAACCAAGCCACCGCAGCTAATGCTGCTGCTGAAGCTAATTTCGGTACGAATGCCAAGATTTGGTTGAGGACATTATTGAGTGGTTGCGCTACCACTGTTAGGTTGAGCGCGTTGAGAAAGGCGAGGACGGCAAATAGAAAAATTAGCCAGAAGACGATGTCCCCGACTAATTTTTCAGTATTCATGTTCGATCTACTACCACCACTAGCCATCCGACCCAAGCGGTTATCGAGGTCAGTCCGTTTGAGCAGATTGCGGACGACTGACGAGACGATAAAGGCGACGATCCAACCGATAAATAGTGTCACGACTGCGCCGAGCAAACTGGGGAGGTAAGCTCCGATGGTACCGCTAGTTTGCTTGACAAGATTTTCGACACCAGCAGTAGAAAAGTTAGTTGTTGTCGTCGTGGTTGCGGGTGCGGCGACCTGAGCAACTAGCCAATTGAAATCGAGAAGCTGACTAGTCTCAGATAACATCCCGAGTGATTGCCAAGTTTCGTTCATATTTTTGCGATGTAATAAGTTGTAAATACCAGTGTTGACAGCGGCTAACGCGATCGACCTGGTCTAGTTTTCGATCTTTAACACTACAGGAAGCGATAGTGGCCGCAAGACCACTAGGATCCGGTGGCGATCGAGAGTTAGATCTGGTTGTGACAGCAGATCTAGAATTGGCAGCTCAGATCTGACGGGAAGATGCAATTGTTGACGATCGGACAGATCGTCACAGATCGAACCAGCGGCAGTGCAAGATCCTGATTTTCAAACTTTCGATCGCCATCCTAAATCTAAGTTAAAGATTCTTTAACTTCTTATCGATTTAGTTGCTTAAAGTTAGTAAATCAGGTAAAGATCTCATGCAGCAAAAGTATCTGATCGAAATTTACAGCAGTAATCACTAGCCATCGGTCAAGTTAGATAATATCTACTTGTTACCGATTAAATAATTACCACTAAGACGTAGCTTACCACGTTCGATCGATAATGACATCTAACGAAAATGTAATGTTTTGCATTTTTCAATCGATTCTCAGAGCAGAATTAGTAGCTAATTTAACAAATATTCAAGAATAAATTTAGCTAGTCATCTGCGCTTAATCCTATATATGGCAACGCGATCGCCCACACATTGTCAAAATGCAACTGTCGATCGCCAGCCATCAATTAGTGACAAAATTTAACTGCGTTGACTTTGTTTAAAGAATTGATACATTTCTGGTAGCCGATTGACGATCGCCGCAGTTTTGAGCCAAAGTTTGTGGGAAACTGCGGGATAACCCGATACGATTTCACCCGGTTCGACGTTACTATGAATTCCGGTTTTCGAGGAAGCAATTGCGCGATCGCCGATCGTTACTTGATTGGCGACGCCAACTTGTCCGGCGAGTAAAACACCATTCCCAACTTTCACGCCACCAGCCAAACCAACTTGAGCGGCCAGAGCGCAATTAGCACCGATCTGACAACCATGCCCGACATGTACCAAGTTATCTAATTTGGTCGCGCGACCGATCCGCGTTTCGCCGACAGCCGGTCGATCGACCGAGCTATTACAGCCGATCTCCACTCCGTCCTCCAAGACCGTATCGCCCGCCTGTTCCATCTTGAACCAGCCTGTGGCCGTCGGCACGAACCCAAAGCCCTCTGAGCCGATGACAGCCCCACTGTGGATGACGCAATCGTTACCGATCCTGACTCGTTCGTGAATGGTACAGTTGGCATGGAGGGTGGTGCGATCGCCAATCTGGACATTGGGATAGATCACCACATTGGGATGAATGACCACCCCAGTGCCAATTTTCACCCCAGTTTGAATGACTACATGTGCCCCGATCGATACGTCTGCACCCAATTCCACCCCTAGTTCAACGATCGCACTGGGATGAATGCCCACTGGCAGTCGAAAGGGTTGATAAAATAATTTGATGACCTGGGCAAATAATAATCGCGGTTCGCTAGCAGCAATCCAGGCAATGCCGCGAGCGTCAGCCTGGGTGTGGATCGTGGCATTCATCGGCAAAATCAACGCACTCGCCGCCGTAGTGTCCACAAATTTAGCAAACTTATCACCTTCGATATAGCTAATCGTCCCTGCGGCTGCCGCCTCGATCGGTGCCAAGCCAGTTAAGATGGGGTTGCGCTGGCGATCTCGATCGGCACTACTCGCTGTGACAGCAGACCCTAGCTTAATTATCAGTTCGCTAAATTGCATCATCAATTCGGGGGTAAGGATTAGTTAGTGTCAGACCAAATCGGACTATTACTTAAAATGTTATTACCATCTGTCGCCATCTCGATCGCGATTAACTACCTTGGTAACAGCTTCACGCCAGTCCCAACTACCAGTATCGTCCTGGTTACTGTCTTTTTGCCATCTAGTACCTTGGCAATTTGGTTGTGGTGGCAAAGCCTAAAACCTAAAACCTAAAGCCTAAAACCTAACCTCTACCCTCTACCCCCTATCCATGGGAATATAGAAAACGAAACAAAAATCGAGGAACTGAAGATAGATTGTGCGTAAAGTTATTCTGGCCGGTAATTGGAAGATGTATAAAACTCAGGGAGAAGCTGCTGAGTTTTTGATGGAATTTGGCTCGCAAATCGATGATGCACCCGAAACTCGCGAAGTAGTGTTGTGCGTGCCCTTTACCGATTTGGATATCGTGAATAAGAGCTTGCATGGCAGTCGCATTCGCTTGGGTGCTCAAAATGTCCACTGGGAAAATTGTGGAGCCTTTACTGGCGAAATTTCTGCCAATATGTTGACCGAAATGGGCGTCAGATATGCGATCGTCGGACATAGCGAACGCCGACAGTATTTTGGCGAGACTGATGAAACCGTAAATTTACGGCTCAAAGCAGCACAACGGGGCGGGTTGATTCCCATTCTCTGCGTAGGGGAAACCAAACAACAACGGGATGCTGGTGCCGCCGAAAAGACGATTTTCGCACAGATGGATCTGGGGTTACAGGGGATCGATCTTGATCGATTGGTGATTGCCTACGAACCGATTTGGGCGATCGGGACTGGCGAAACTTGTGAAGCTAGCGAAGCAAATCGGATCGTCGGGCTAATTCGCAGTCGCTTGACAAATCGCAATGTCACGATTCAGTATGGTGGATCGGTCAAGCCAAGCAATATCGATGAAATCATGGCTCAACCCGAAATTGATGGTGTCTTAGTTGGCGGTGCGAGTCTAGAGGCTAGTGACTTTGCGAGGATTGTTAACTACAAATAAAATCAGTTAGCAGTTCTGACCATCAATTGACGATTTTACTGAGTGAAAAACTGCCAAAGTAGTCGATCGTTACCAGGCAAAATTATCGAGATGCGATCGAATGCGATCCGATCGACTAAAATAGCATAGCGTTAAATTAAAACCCATAGGGCAAATGCCTGAAAGAGCTATAAATCCGAAAAGTGCCACAGGTTGTCTACTGGTGCTCATCCCAGCAGCACTGACGATGTCTGCGCTATTTGTGGCGTGGCCAGTAATATTGGGCGTAACTCTACTTATTGCTGGTGGAAATATCTGGCAAAGTTACGAATGGTCGAAGACAGTTCGATCGATCGATCCGGTTTTTCAACAATTAATCGTGCAAAATCGCGGCGAAATTTCGGCGCTCGATTTGCTTCAGTAGCTTCACAGGTTTCACC